>DATJEJ010000249.1:0-2897 GCA_035496795.1 Candidatus Omnitrophota bacterium | reverse complement strand
GGGGTTTCCCCCCTTCTCTTCGGCGTACATGAGATAGAGGTACCGGAAGATCCCGTAGAGCACGAAGGGGATCGTGAGGAAGAGGGGCCGGCCGTGGAACTTGGCCACCGTCTCGGGCGCGATGGTGTAGACCGAATAGGCGAGCACCGTCGCGCTCGTGACGACGGCCACGAGCTGATCGAGGAGGCGCAGGGTGTAGCGCCCCAGAGCGGCGCGGTGCCGCGACGCTTCCCCCTCCAGGACGCCCAGCTCGTGGCGCCGCTTTCCGATCGCGAGGAAGAGCGCCAGGAAGAAGGCGCAGACGAGGAGCCACGGCGAGAGCTCCACCGCCTCGGCCGAGCCCAGCCGGTCGCGCAGGAGCTCCACGCCGGCCACGGCGCGCACGACGAAGCCGATCGCGATCGCCACCACGTCCAGCAGCACCACGTTCTTCAGCGCGAGCGAGTAGGTCACCGTCAGGGCGACGTACGCCGCCGCGCTCATCCCGAATCGCGGCCCGAGCAGGAACGAGCCGCCCAGCCCGGCCGCCAGCAGGATCGCCGCCAGCACCCAGGCCGTGCCGATCGGGAGCCGTCCCGAGGCGACCGGCCGCGAGCGCTTCGTGGGATGGAGCCGGTCGCGCTCCACGTCCAGCACGTCGTTCAGCACGTAGACGCCGGAGGTCGCGAGGGAGAAGGCGATGAAGCCGAGCATCGAGGGGAGGGCGAAGGCCGGGTCCAGGATCTTCAGCGTGAAGACCGGTCCCGCGAAGAGGACGAGGTTCTTGGTCCACTGGTAGATCCGCATCGAGCGGATCACGTCGCGGATCATCGCCGGACGCGCTTCCCCGGCCGGCTCCGGCCACCCGCGCGGCGACCTTCGGCCAGCACGCGCGCCTCCGCGAGATCGCAGCAGACGTGGCCGACGAGCATGTGGATCTCCTGCACCCGCGCCGTGTCGCCGCTCGGGACGACGAGCGCCAGGTCGCAGCGCCGCGCGAAGGCCGCGCCCTTCTCCCCCGTGAGCCCGACCACCCGCATCCCCCGGCGGCGGGCCTCGTCCACGGCCGCGAGCACGTTCGCCGAGCGCCCGCTCGTCGTGAGTGCCACGAGGACGTCGCCGCGGCGTCCCAGCGCCTCGAGCTGCCGGGCGAAGACCTTGTCGAAGCCGAAATCGTTGGCGGCGGCCGTCAACACCGACGTGTCCGCGTGCAGCGAGACCGACGGAAGCGCGCGGCGATTCTTCACGAAGCGCACGACGAACTCGGTCGCGAGATGCTGCGCCTCGGCGGCGCTGCCGCCGTTGCCGGCCCAGAACACCGTGCGGCCCGCCAGAGCGGCGTCGGCGATCAGCGTCGCGATCCGCTCGATGGTCCCCCGCTCCCGCGCATAGACGGCCGCGGTCAGCTCGAGGGTCTGGCGGAAGATGTCGCGGACGCGGTCCGGACGCGGCGCGCGTTGTGCGCGGGCGCCCGCACGAGCGGCACGTGGCCGGGACGCGCCGGCGCGGGAGCGGGACGCGCGCTTCACGCCGCCTCCCCCTGGCGCGAGGGCCGCTCCGCCAGGTGCCGGTGCACCGCGTCCTCCCAGGAGGGGAGCGGCGTGCCGGCCAGCGCGCGATAGCGTGCGCCCGACAGCACCGAGTAGGCGGGTCGCGGCGCGGGACGGGCGACGTGGGCGGTGGAGACGGGAGCGATCGGCACCGGCGCCCCGAGGGTGCGGGCGATCTCGACCGCCAGCCCGTGCCAGGTCGTCTCCCCCGCGTTCGTCACGTGCACGATGCCCAGAGCGCCGCGCCGGAGCAGCACCTCGATGCCGTGCGCCAGGTCGCGCGCGTAGGTGGGCGAGCCGTGCTGGTCGCTCACGACCTGGAGGGGCTCGCCGCGAAGGGCCTTGGCCGCGATCGTGTCGACGAAGTTCTTCCCGCCGTAGCCGAAGAGCCACGAGGTGCGGACCACCAGGCAGGGCGAGCCCGAATCCAGCGCGGCTTCCTCCCCGGCGAGCTTCGAGGCGCCGTAGACGCCGAGCGGGTGGGGCGGATCCTCCTCGACGTAGGGGGATCCCTTCGTGCCGTCGAAGACATAGTCGCTGCTCACGTAGACGAGCACGGCACCCCGCTCGCGCGCGAGCGCGGCCACGTGGCGCGTGCCGTCCCGGTTCACGGCCATCGCCGTCGCGGGATCGCTCTCCGCTCCATCCACGTTCGTGTAGGCGGCGGCGTGGATCACGGTGTCGAAGTCCAGCCCGCGCGCGGCCGCGCGGGTCGCCGCCTCGTCGGTGATGTCGGCTTCCTCACGGCCCCAGAGATAGAGCGTGTCGCCGCCGGTCAGACGTTCGCGAAGCGCGCGGCCCAGGATCCCGTTCGCGCCCGTGACCAGGACCCGCACGCTAGACGACGTCGACCAGGCTGGAGTCGCCGACCATGAAGCGGTAGGCGGTCGGCTTCATCTGCGAGCGCTGGATCCGCACTTCCTTCCCGATCAGGGACGCCTCGATCCGGACCGGGATGTCCTCGATCCGGCAGCGCTCGAGCACGATCGAATGTTCGATCTCGCTGTTCCGGAGAACGACGTCGTCGTAGAGGGAGGTGAAGGGACCCACGTAGGAGTTCTCGATGCGGCAGCGCGCGCCCACGATCAGGGGGCCGCGGAGGATGGAGTTCTTCACGACCGTTCCCTGCCCCACGATCACCTCCCCCTCCACGCGCGAGGCCGCGTCCACCTCGCCGCTCACGCGCCGCTTGGCGCGCGAGAGCACCATCCGGTTCGCCTCGAGCATGTCCTCGAGCTTCCCCGTGTCCTTCCACCAGCCGGTGATGACGTGGTGGCGGACCCGCTTGCCGTGGTCGATCAGGTGCTGGATGGCGTCGGTGATCTCCAGCTCGTTCCGGAAGGAGGGGCGGATCGCGTCCACCGCCTC
>DATJEJ010000248.1:0-4979 GCA_035496795.1 Candidatus Omnitrophota bacterium | reverse complement strand
TCGCCGCGATGGGGGAGCTGATCCGCCGGCTCGAGGCGGCGGTGGACGCCGCCGAGGCGGACGAGCGGGACGCGCTCCGGCCGGGGCCCACCGCGGACGATGCGCTCGACGAGACGCGCGGGCGGCTGCTGCGCTGGATCGAGGCCGACCAGGCGCTCCGCGCCGTGCTGCGCCTGGAGGATCGCGACGTGGCGTCCTATCTCGATCGCGACGAGCGGGGTGGAGCGCGCCTGAACCGGAGGCCGCTGGAGGTGGGGAGCGCGCTGCGCGATTCGATCTTCGCCCTGTCCGAGCGGACCCTGCTCACGTCGGCCACGCTCGCGCCGACCAGCGACGTGGCGGCAGCGGCCGCGTCGCTCGGGCTGCCGGCCGACGAGGTCGAGGCGATCCGCCTTCCGTCTCCCTTTCCCCTCGAGCGCCAGATGGCGACGCTCGCCCTGGACGGGCCCGAGCCCAACGACGCGGGCTTCACGCGCGCGCTCGCCGCGCTCGTCACGCGTCTGGCGACCACGCTCCGGCGGAACACGCTCGTCCTGCTCACGTCCTATCAGATGCTGGAGGACGTGGCCGCGCGCGTCCGGCCAGCCCTGGAGGACGCCGGCATCCCGCTGTTCGCCCAGGTTCCGGGCGAGGCGGCCGGGCCGCTCGCCCGCGCGTTCCGGAGCGGTACTGCGTCGGTGCTCCTCGGCACGGCGTCCTTCTGGGAGGGGGTGGACTTCCCGGGCGAAGCGCTCGAGGTTCTCGTGATCGCACGGCTCCCCTTCGCGGTGCCCACCGATCCCGTCGTGGCCGCGCGCTCCGAGCGGATCGTGGAGTCCGGGGGCGACCCGTTCCGCGATCTGGCGCTGCCCGAGGCGCTGCTCCGCTTCCGGCAGGGGATCGGCCGGCTGATCCGCACGGCCGAGGACCGGGGCGCCGTCGTGATCGCCGATCCGCGCATCGTCCGCTCGTGGTACGGGGAGCGCTTCCAGGCCGTACTCCCGATGCCCCCGCGCGTGGTGCGAAGCGCGGAGGAAGCCGCGACGCTCCTGGAACGGTGGTTCACGTGAGCCCGGCCCGCGCCGAAGCGCCGGCGAAGGCGCCGGCCCGCGTCCTGGTCGGCGGCGCGCCGCTCGGGCTGTCCGAGCTTCGCGCGATCGCGGCGGGCGCTCCGGTCGCGCTCGCTCCCGGAGTCGCCGCGCGCGTCGCCCCCTCGCGCGCGCTGATCGACGACGCGCTGCGCCAGCACCGGGCGGTCTACGGCGTGAACACCGGCTTCGGCGCGCTCCAGTCGGAGCGCGTCTCCGACGCGGATCTGGAACGGCTGCAGCTGAATCTGCTCCGGAGCCACGCGGCGGGCTTCGGCGAGGAGCTCGAGCCCGCGGCGGTGCGGCTGATGCTGGCGCTTCGGGCCCACTCGCTCGCCCAGGGGATGAGCGGGGTGCGCTTCGAGCTGATCGAGCGCCTCGCGGCGTTGCTCGCGCAGGGGATCCTCCCGGTCGTCCCGAGCCGGGGCTCGCTGGGCGCGAGCGGCGACCTGATCCCGCTGGCCCATCTGGCTCTGGTGCTCGTCGGGGAGGGGGAGGCGCGCCGGGAAGGGCGCGCCGCGCCCGCGGCCGAGCACCTGCGCGCCGCCGGCCTCGCGCCGCTCACGCTCCAGGCGAAGGAGGGGCTCGCCCTGATCAACGGCACCCAGGCCTCCGCCGCGCTCGGCGCGCTCGCCCTCGCCGAGTCGTTCGAGACCCTGCGCGCCGCGCACGCCGCGTGCGCCCTCAGCGTGGACGCGATGCGCGCGAGCGTGAAGCCGTTCGGCGAGGAAGTGCAGCGCGCGCGGCCGCACGCGGGACAGGCCGCCTCGGCGGCGGCGGTTCGCCGGCTGCTCCAGGGCAGCGGCATCCTCGCCTCGCACGCCGACTGCGCGCGGGTGCAGGATCCCTATTCGCTCCGCTGCGCGCCGCAGGTGCTGGGCGCCACGATCCAGGCGGTGCGCTACGCGCGCGACGTGCTGGTCACCGAGGTGAACAGCGTGACCGACAATCCGCTCGTCGTTCCGGAGAGCGGGACCATCGTCTCGGCGGGGAATTTCCATGGGCAGCCGCTCGCCCAGGCGCTCGATTTCTTCGCGATCGGGATGGCCGAGGCGGGCGCGATCGCCGAGCGGCGGACGTTCCTTCTGCTCGATGCGGCCAAGAGCGGTCTTCCGCCGTTCCTGAGCCGCGACGCGGGGCTTACCTCGGGGCTCATGATCGTGCAGTATCTTCAGGCCGCGCTCGTCTCGGAGAACAAGATGCTGGCGCAGCCCGCCAGCGTGGACTCGATCCCCACGTCCGCCGGGCAGGAAGATCACGTGAGCATGGCCATGCACGCGGCGGTCAAGGGGGTTGCCCTCGCGCGGAACGTGCGCCGGATCGTCGCGGCCGAGCTTCTCTGCGCCGCGCAGGCGATCGACCTCCTGCGGCCGCTCCGCTCGAGCGCCCCGCTCGAGGCGCTGCACGCGGGCGTGCGGGCGCGCGTGGCGCCGCTCACCGACGACCGGCGGCAGGACGCCGATCTGTCGGCGCTGGACGCGTGGATCGCCGACGGCGGCGCGGCGGACGCGGCGGGCGTGGAATCCTTCGAATGAGTGGCTCCGCCGCCGAAGGCGGCGGGAGATTGGGTGAGGAGACCGCGATGAATACGACGAACGTACAGCTGCCCGCGGACGCGCTCCGGGGGACGCCCCCCGACGAGCCGGTGCGCGCTCCGCGCGGCACGACGCGCTCGTGTCAGGGTTGGCACCAGGAAGCCGCGCTCCGGATGCTCATGAACAATCTGGATCCCGAGGTGGCCGAGAACCCGCGGGATCTGGTGGTCTACGGCGGCACGGGGCGCGCGGCGCGCTCCTGGCCCGCGTTCCACGCCATCGTCCGCTCGCTCCGCTCGCTCGCCGACGACGAGACGCTGCTCGTCCAGTCGGGGAAGCCGGTCGGCATCGTGAAGACCCACCCCGAGGCGCCCCGCGTCCTCATCGCCAACTCGCTCCTCGTCCCCAAGTGGGCCGACTGGGAAACCTTCCGCGAGCTCGAGGCGCAGGGGCTCACGATGTACGGGCAGATGACCGCCGGCTCCTGGATCTACATCGGCACGCAGGGGATCCTCCAGGGCACCTTCGAGACCTTCGCGGAGGCGGCCCGCCAGCGCTTCGGCGGCTCCTTGCGCGGGCGCTGGACGCTCACGGCGGGGCTGGGCGGAATGGGCGGCGCGCAGCCGCTCGCCGTCACCATGAACGAGGGGATCTGCCTCGCGGTCGAAGTGGACCCCGAGCGCGTGGACCGGCGGCTCCAGACGCGCTACCTCGACCGGGCGACGGCTTCGATCGACGAGGCGCTCCGCTGGGTCGAGGAGGCGGCGCGATCCAAGAGCGCGCTCTCGATCGGCCTCGTGGGGAACGCCGCCGACGTGCTGCCGGCGCTGGCCGCGCGGGGCGTCCGCCCCGACCTGGTGACCGACCAGACCTCGGCCCATGACGAGCTGAACGGATACGTCCCGGGCGGGATGGCGCTGGCCGACGCGCTCCGCCTCCGCGTCGAGAAGCCGAAGGAGTACGTCGCCCGCTCGGTCGAATCGATGGGGCGCCACGTGCGCGCCATGCGCGCCTTCCAGGACGCGGGCTCGGTGACCTTCGACTACGGCAACAACCTCCGCGCGCAGGCGGTGAAGGCCGGCGTCGCCGACGCCTTCCGGATCCCGGGCTTCGTTCCGGAGTTCATCCGCCCGCTCTTCTGCCGGGGGAAGGGCCCCTTCCGCTGGGTCGCGCTCTCCGGAAATCCCAGGGACATCGCCGCGACCGATCAGGCGGTGCTCGAGACCTTTCCCGAGGACGAGTCGCTCCGCCGCTGGATCCGCCTCGCGTCGGAGCGGGTGCAGTTCCAGGGGCTGCCGGCGCGGATCTGCTGGCTGGGCATGGGCGAGCGCGAACGGTTCGGGGCGGCGATCCATCGCCTGGTGGAGCGCGGGCTGGTCGAGGCGCCCATCGTGATCGGCCGCGACCATCTCGACTGCGGCTCGGTCGCATCGCCCTACCGCGAGACCGAGGCGATGAAGGACGGCAGCGATGCCATCGCCGACTGGCCGATCCTCAACGCCCTGGTGAACGCGGTCTCGGGCGCTTCGTGGGTGTCGGTGCACCATGGCGGCGGCGTGGGAATCGGGAACTCGATCCACGCCGGCGTGGTCATGGTCGCCGACGGCACTCCCTCGGGCCTGGCGCGGCTCCGCCGCGTCCTCACGAACGATCCGGCCATGGGCGTCTTCCGCCACGCCGACGCCGGCTATCCCGAAGCCCTGGAGACGGCGAAGAAGAACCGGCTTTCCATTCCCGGCGAATCCCGCGGATCGTGAGGAGCGACCTGCTCGTCCTCGGGGCGGCCGAGCTCCTGACCGCTCCCGAGGGAACGGGGCCGCTCCGCGGGGAAGACCTCGACCGGCCGCTGCTCCTCCACGACGCGGCGATCGCCTGCGTGGACGGACGCATCGCCGCGTTCGGCCCCACGGCCGACGTGGCCGCCCGCTATCCCGAGCGCGAGGCGTCCGAGGTGCTGGACGCCTCGGGGTGCCTCGTCGCGCCCGGGTTCGTGGACGCCCACACCCATCTCCCCTTCGCGGGCACCCGCGAGAACGAGTTCGACGCGCGCGCGCGCGGCGAGCGCTACGAGGCGATCGCCGCCAGGGGCGGTGGGATCCGCGCGAGCGCGCGGCAGCTCCGCGAGTGCTCCGAGGAGCGGCTCGCCGGGCTGGTGGCCGGCCGGCTCCAGGACCTGCTGGCCGAGGGGACGACCACCGTCGAGGCGAAGAGCGGCTACGGCCTCGCCACGAGCGAAGAGCGAAAACAGCTTCGCGCCCTCGCCCGCGCCGCGGCCAGCGACGGCGTGGAGATCGTTCCGACCTTCCTGGGCGCGCACGACGTACCCGACGACTATCGGGACCGCCGCGGCGACTACGTCGCCCTTCTCATCGAGGAG
>DATJEJ010000247.1:0-5255 GCA_035496795.1 Candidatus Omnitrophota bacterium | reverse complement strand
CGGCCCGGACAGACCGTCTTCTGGAAGCTCTTCGCGCGCCGCGGCGCCGACAGCGCCTACGCGCTTCCGCGCGCGGGAGCCAAGGCGCAGATGGCCGTGATCGGTCCGGACGGAGCGAGCCGCGCCGTGGCCTCCGACTCGCTGTCTTCGTCGGGATCGGCCGACGGTTCGTTCGTCGTGCCCGCCGATGCGCCCCTGGGGGATTGGCGGGTGGCGGCGACCGTGGGGGCGGCGACGGCCGGCGCGGGATTCGCCGTGCAGGAATACCGCAAGCCCGAATTCCGCGTGGAGGTGACACCCGACCGCGAGGTCTATCTGAACGGGGATGAGATCCGGTTCGTCGCCTCGGCGCGCTACTTCTTCGGCGCGCCGGTGTTCGGCGCCGTCGTGCGCTACAACCTCTTCGAGACGCGCCTCTCGGAGGCGCCGGCGGAGGAGGAGGGGGAGGATGAGGACGAGGCGGTGACGACCGGGTTCGGGCGCGTGCTGCAGACCGGCGAGGCGCGCACCGACGTGGACGGCAACGCGGCGCTGGCCTTCACGCCGCCGCGCGCTTCCTACGACCGCCGGCTCACGCTCGAGGTGGAGGTCGTGGACGCGGGCAATCGCGTGGCCTCCTCCCGCGGAAGCGTCGTCGTCGGACGCGGCCTGTTCACGATCCGCGTCCGCCCGGCGAGCGGTCTGGTCATGGCCGGCCGGCCGATCGTGGTCGAGGTGCTCACGCGCGACCACCGGGGCGCGCCGGTGTCGGCCGCGGTCACCGTCGAGCTCGACCAGGACGTCTGGAGTCCGCTGGAGCACCGCACGACCCGCTCGACGCGGCCCCTCGCCTCGGCCTCGATCACCACCGACGCCAAGGGGAGGGCCCTGCTCCCACTCGTCCCTTCGCCCGCGGCCGGAGGCTATCTCCAGATCCGCGCGCGGGGCGACGACGCGAAGGGGAATCGGATCACCGGCGAGAGCTCCGTCTGGGTGTACGACGCGCGGTTCACGGACTATCCCTACCGCTACCCCTCGCTCGAAGCCTTCCTGGACAAGGATCGCTACGCGCCGGGGGACACGGCGCGGGTGCTGGTGAACAGCGACGCCCGGAACGCGCTCGTCCTCGCCACGGTGGAGGGCAAGGACCTCGAGGACATGCGCACCATCGTGCTGCCCGGCAACACCGGTCTCATCCAGATCCCGATCCGGAAAGAATACGCGCCGAACGTCTTCCTCTCGATTCACGTGCGCCGCGGTCAGGAGATCCAGTCGCGGACGCTGGGGCTGGACGTCCTGGCCCCGCGCCGGGACCTGTCGATCCGGATCACGCCGGACAAGAGCGAGTACCGTCCCCGGGAGACCGCCTCGATCGCGCTGGAGGCACGCGACGCCGAGGGCCGCCCGGCGCGCGCCGAGCTCTCGGTCGGCGTCGTGGACGAGGCGATCTACGCGCTGCGCGCCGACGACACCCCGGCACCGCGGGACGTCTTCTACGGCAAGCGCCCGAACTGGGTCACCACGGTCGTGTCGTTCCCGGTCCTCTACTACGGCGGCGTGGACAAGGGGCGGGAGCAGGAGGTCCGGCAGGACTTCCGGGACGTGGCGCTCTGGTCCCCGACCGTCTGGACCGGCGCCGATGGGAACGCCGCGGTCTCCGTCACGTGGCCCGACAATCTCACGACGTGGCGCATCACCAGCCGGGGCATGACCGAGGCGACGCTCGTGGGCCAGGCCGTGGCCAGGACGCTCGTCTCCAAGCCGATCGTCGCGCGCGCCGCCACGCCCCGCTTCTTCGTCGCCGGCGACGAGGCGGAGATCCTCTCGGTCGTCACGAACCGGACCCGGACGCCGATCACGGGCGTCGTCCAGGCGATCGAGGTCTCGGGGGCCGCGCGCGCCTCGGGCGAGACGCGCCGCACGGCCGACCTTCCCGCGGGCGGCGAATCGCGCGAGTCCTGGCCGGTGCGGATCGACCGCGCGCTCGATCGCGACTCCATGGCCGCGGCGCTCACCTTCCGCGCGAGCGCGAAGGAAGACGGCGACGCGGTGCGCCTGGAATCGCGGGTTCGCCCGCGCGCCGTGGCGATCCGGTCGCGCGGTGCGCGCGTCGTGGAATCGCGATCCGACGAGATCGCGATCGCGCTCCCGCGCGAGCTGGTGGCGCCGGGGAGCTTCGTCCGCCTCGAAGCGTCCCCTTCGCCGGCCGCGATGGCCGTGGGAGGGACGGAGTACCTGACCTCCTGCCCGGTGCAGGGGACGGAGCCCACCGCGAGCGCGGTGATCGCGGTGACCGCGGTGCTCGAAGCCTCGCGACGCGCCGGGGTGACGCCGCCGGGATGGAACGGTGCCATGGCGCGGCTCGCGCCGATGCTCGACCGGCTCGCGTCGCTCCAGTCGCCGATGGGCGGGTGGGGCTACTGGTCGGGGGACGATCCCGACCCCTATCTCACCGCGCTCGCCGTCGACGCGCTCGCGCGCGCGCAGCGGGCCGGCGCGGCGACGCCGCGATCCGCCGACGCGCTGTGGCAGGGTGCCCGCGCCGCGGCCGTGCAGCTCGCGCAGGTGCGATCGCTGGACGGCGAGGCCTACATGGCCGCGCACCTGGCTCCGGCGGCGTCGCTGCCGGAGTCCGCCGAGCGCGCGCCGGGGCTCCGATCGCAGCTTGTGGACGTGCTCGTGACGCTGAACGCTTCCCGCGAGCACCTCGGCGTGGCGGGGCTGGCCCTGACCGCGCGGGCCGACGCCGCGCTCGGCCGCCCCGAGGACGCGGCGCGTCTCGCCGGTCTCCTTCGCGCGCGCGCCGTGAAGAGCGGCGGCGCCCTCGGCTGGCCCGCCGATCCGGACCGGGAGTGGTTCGGGGAGGAGCTGGAGAACACGGCGCTCGCGCTCGCGGCCCTGGTCGCCGTCGAACCCAGGAATCCGGACGCTTCCTCGGCCGTGACGTGGCTGGCCGCGCGGCGCGGCGGCGGCTACTGGCGCTCCACCCGCGTGACGGCCACGGTCGTGGCCGCCCTCGCCGAATACCTCGGCGCGCACGCCGCGGAGATGCGCCCGGAGTACCGGCTGCGTCTCCGCTGGAACGGTACCACGGCGCTCGAGCGCGCGGTGACGCCGGCGGACGCGTTCGGCGCCGAGGGGCTTTCGGTGCGCATGCCGGGAACGGCGCTCCGGCCCGGAACGAACCGGCTCGTGGTGGAGAAGGAGGGGAACGGCACCGTCTATCTGTCATGGGAGGCCGAAGCGCTGGTGCCCAGCCCCGGTCCCCCCTCGCCGGCGGGCGCCCTCCAGCTGAGCCGCGAGTACTTCCACGCCGAGCGTACGAGCGATCGCCGCGGCCGCCCGCGCTACCTGGTCACGCCGATGGCGGCGGGGGAGCCGTTCCGGGTGGGCGAGCAGGTGCTCGTCCGTCTCACGCTCCACGCCCCGGCCCGGATGCGATGGGTCATGGTCGAAGACCCCCGTCCCAGCGGATTCGAGTCGGGGGGCGCCCTTCCGCCGGGCGCGGAGTGGCCCTGGGGCGTCCACGCCGAGGAGCGCGACGACCGGAACGTCTTCTTCGTCGGCGATCTGGACGAGGGGGAGACGGTCATCGAGTCGCTGCTCCGCCCCGAGATGGGGGGAACGTTCACGGCGCTGCCCGCGTCGGCCTGGGGGTTCTACGAGCCCGATACCGCGGCGCGCTCCGGGGAGGCCGTTCTGGGCGTCGGCGCCCGGTAGCGGGCACGTCCCAAACCCGCTACTCTTCCCCCGTGCCCCCCGTCTCCAAGGTCGTCGTCGTCATGCCCGCGTACAACGCCGAAGCCACCCTCCGGAAGACCTACGAGGAGGTGATGGCCCAGGGGGTCGTGGACCTCGTGATCGTCGTGGACGATCGGAGCCGCGACGCCACGGTGGAAGTGGCCCGCACCCTGCCCGGCGTGCAGGTCGTCGTTCACGAGCGGAACCTGGGCTATGGCGGCAATCAGAAGACCTGCTACCGGGCGGCGCTGGCGGCGGGCGGCGACATCGTCATCATGGTCCACCCCGACTACCAGTACACCCCGAAGCTCATCCCCGCGATGGTCGCCATGATCCGCTCGGGTCTCTACGACTGCGTCGTGGCCTCGCGCATCCTGGGCGGCTACGCGCTCAAGGGGGGGATGCCGCTCTGGCGCTACGTGGCCAATCGCGGCCTCACGCTGATCGGCAACCTCTTTATGGGAGCGAAGCTCTCCGAATATCACAGCGGGTACCGCGCCTTCTCGCGCCGCGTGCTCGAGTCGCTGCCGCTGGACCGGAACTCCGACGATTTCGTGTTCGACAACCAGATGCTGGCCCAGGTGATCTGGGCGGGATTCCTGGTGGCCGAGGTCTCCTGCCCCACGCGCTACGCCGCCGATGCCTCGTCGATCAATTTCGCGCGGAGCATCCGCTACGGATTCGGCTGCGTCGGCACCGCGATCGAGTTCGCCCTGGCGCGGTGGGGGGTCGCCCGCTCGACCCACTTCCCGCCGCCCTTGCGCGGCCGCGCGCGGACCCTGGCCGACACCGTGCGCGCGTGAGCCCGGCGCGGAAGCGGCGAAGGTCAGCCCCCGGGGGTCCGGCCGCGGGCGTCGATCGCGCGGAGGGACGTGTCGACCGCCACACCCCTGCCGCGAATCGCGCGTGGCTCCCCTGGCTCCTCGGCATCCTCGCGCTCACGTTCGTCGTCTACCTGCCCGCTCTGGACAACCAGTTCACCGACTGGGACGACAACTTCTACGTGACCGAGAATCCGCTGGTGTCGCATCCCGACGCCGGCGCGATCCTCACGACGCCGGTCGCCGGAAACTGGCACCCCCTGACGATCGCTTCGTTCGCGATGAACTACCAGGCGGCGAAGCTCGACCCCAGGGCCTACCACCTGACGAGCGTGCTGCTGCACCTGGCCAACACGGCCCTGGTCTTCTTCTTCGTTCGGGCGCTCGCCCGTGGGCGGCGCTGGACCCCGATCGTCGCCGCGGCGCTGTTCGGCATCCACCCGATGCACGTGGAGTCGGTGGCCTGGGTCGCCGAGCGGAAGGACGTGCTCTACGCCTTCTTCTACCTGGCCGGATTGATCGCGTACCTGCGCCACCTGGACCGGAAGCAGCCGGCGTGGCTCGCGGCGGCGCTGGTCCTCTTCCTCCTGTCCTGCGCGTCCAAGCCGGCGGCGGTGGTCTTCCCGCTCACGCTGCTCGCCATCGACTGGTTCCGGAAGCGCCGCTTCACCCGCGCCGTGTGGCTGGAGAAGGCGCCCTTCTTCCTGGTCGCCC
>DATJEJ010000246.1:0-2480 GCA_035496795.1 Candidatus Omnitrophota bacterium | reverse complement strand
GAGGGCGATGAAGAGGACGGCCGCCCCCAGCACCATCGCGCGGTTCAGGACGAGAGGCAGGCGGTCGTGCTGGAAGGGGCCGAGGTCGCTCCAGCGGAGCGCGCCCCAGAGCGCCCAATTCCCCGCCCAGCTGATCTGCTTGGTGAGCGCGCGCCAGCCGGTCCAGGCCAGGATGCCCATGGCGATCGCGATCGTCGTGTAGCGGTTCCCCACGAGCGCGTAGACCGCCGTGACGAGGGCCGTCCAGAACATGAAGGTCGGCACCAGGAGCATCCCCCAGACCAGCAGGTACGGGCCGGGCGTGAACGGAACGGTGTGCTGGGACGAGATGGCAATCCAGCTGCCCAGGAACGAGGCCATGAGGACGATCGCCCCGACCACGCCGTTCGCCAGCGCCTTTCCGAAGAGGAGCGCTCCGGTTCGCACCGGAGCCGCGTAGAGAACCGGCGCCAGGCCGGTCGTGTGCTCCCGTTCCAGCGAGACCACCGTGTAGTACATGAGGAGGAGGCAGATGAAGGTGACGCTCTGATTGGCGAGGGCCACCGCGCTCGTGCCCGGCGTCAGGAGGACCGGAGTGTCGAACGCGCCCACGGCGAGCAGCGAATTCCCCAGCACCTGAACCAGGATGATCAGCATGAAGAGGTAGAGCGCGGGCTGCCGCAGCAGCTCCTTCATCTCGGTCCGCGCCACGGCCGCCACGGTGGCGAGCGCCCCCGGAACACGGCTCGTCATCCCGATCCCCTGGATCGAGGGACGAACGGTCGTCTCGTCCCATCCGGCGCCGAGCGCTTCCGGCCGCGCGGCGGCGCTCTTCCTGCGCGCGCGGGCGCTCTCGACGCCCCGCCGCGACCGCGCGATCGAACGCTGCGTGAGGAGGACGCCGCCAAGCCCCACGACCAGCATCCAGAGCCGGTTCAGCCAGAAGATCGCGTCGTAGGGGACCGGTTGCGTGTTGTAGTACTTCACGCCGCGGTCCACCTTGAGCAGCGTCTCGTTGAGCCAGCGATAGCCCGACGGCTCGATCACCTGCAGCACGCGGTTCATCCCGTAGGAAAGCCACGAGGGGGACCACGTCATGAGGAAGAAGCCGCTGACCAGGATGGCGATGGCCGGAAGGAGATAGACGATCACGGCGCTCCGGGTCCGCTCGCCGATCCACATGGAGAGTCCCGCGAAGAACACCACGAACGGGAGCCCCACGAGGAGGACCGGCCGGAAGTAGCTGGCCCAGACGAGCGGGCCGCGGATCTCCTGCGCGCTTCCGTTCGGCACGGCGTGGTTGAAGAAGGCGGCGGTCAGCGCCTGCCAGGCGAGCAGGACCGCGAACATCCCGACCACGGCGAGGAGCCGCCCCCAGACGTACTCTCCGGCCTTCAGCGGCGTGGAGTGCAGGATCACGTCCACCTTGGTCTCGCGATCGTGGAGCAGCGTCATGCCCGCGGCGGCCGCGACGAATCCCGCGAAGATGAGGATCGTGAGGTAGGTCATCGTCTGCGTCTGGGCGAACTCGGAGGTGATCCAGGCCTTGGTCCCTCCGACCGAGCTGTCGCCGGAGGAAATCTGCATCTGGCCGCTCGAGAGTCCGAAGGAGATGAGCGCGATGAGGAACGCCATGATGTAGAAGAGCGGCCGCTTGAAGGAATGGCCGAACTCGACGCCGAAGACGGCGAACAGCCGGCGCGGGCTCATCCGACGGCCTCGATGGAGGCGTTCGTTCCCGCGACGCGTCCCGAGGGCAGCGCCGGACCCGAGCCGTTCCCGCCCGGCAGCTCCCCCTGGCGCATCAGGACGAGATAGGCGTCCTCGAGCGTGGCCGGCGCCGGGAGGAACCCGGCCGGCGGCGTGCCCGAGAGCTCGAAGATGCGGGCGCGGTTCTTACCCTCCACGAGGAGCGCCTGGGTCACCATCCGCTCCGCGCGAAGCCGCGGCAGATCCTCGACCGAGACCAGTCCCTCGAACATGCGTCCCGCGATGGCGGCCCGCGCCTCGGCGGGCGTGGTCAGCGCGATCAGCCGTCCCGCGCGGATCACGGCGAAGCGGGGACAGAGCACCGCCACGTCCTCGACGATGTGCGTCGAGAGGAGCACGATGCGGTCCGCCGCGAGCTCCGAGAGGAGATGATAGAAGCGGAGCCGTTCCTCCGGGTCGAGTCCCGCCGTCGGCTCGTCCACGATGATCAGCCGCGGATCCCCCGCGATCGCCTGGGCAATCCCGAGGCGCTGCCGCATGCCGCCGGAGTAGCCCTTCACCGCGCGCCTGGCCGCGAACGAGAGGTTCACGCGGTCGAGCAGCTCGGCGACGAGCTTCTTCTTCCCCTGCGGCGCGCTCACTCCCTTGAGGTCCAGCAGGTGCCCGAGCATCGCCTCGCCGGTCAGGTGCGGGTAGAACCCGAAGTCCTGCGGCAGGTAGCCGAGCCGCGCGCGCAGCTTCTCGGGATGCGCGAGCACGTCGTCGTCGCCGAGCTGGATGCGCCCGGATGT
>DATJEJ010000245.1:0-5960 GCA_035496795.1 Candidatus Omnitrophota bacterium | reverse complement strand
CCCGATCGAGCGCGCGCTCCACCCCTTGATGCGCGATGCGGCCCAGCACGTACACGACGTTCCGGATAACGTACCAGCGCGAGTCGCCCAGCCTTCCGATCAGGATCTCGACGTCGTCCCGGCACGAGGTGGCGAGCGCCTCGCAGAGCGCGCGCCGGTGCTTCACGTGGTTCACCTGGCCGAGCAGATCGCAGACGGCGGGAGCCGCACCGGAGCCCAGCTGGATCAGGAAATTCGTGAGTACGGCGGGGTCGATCTCGGGGTGCGCGTTCAGCGTGGGCTCGGCCTGCGCGAGGAAGCTGGGCCGTCCGATCTCGCGGATCACCTGCTCGGCGATGCCGGCGAAGTCCGCGTGGCGCTCCGCCTTCTTCGCGGCGATCGTCTTGAGGCGGGCGAGCAGCGCGTTGGCGCGCGCGATGTCGGCCTCCTCGATCGCGAGCTCGATGAAGCGCTGGAAGGCCACCGCGGACTCCAGAAAGCCGGCCGGCTCCTCCTCCGATTCGAGAATGGCCGCCACGATCTCGAGCACTTCCGATCCGAGGGGACGCGCCTCCTCCTCCCGGATCCCGGCCTCCAGCGTGGCGAGCTCCTCGTCCGTCATGCGGAACTGCACGCTGGCGGCCTCGTCCCACGCCGAGTCCACCGACGTCTCCGGCGCCCAGTCGTCCGAGCGCTCGGCCGCGATCGCCGGGCCGGCCCGATCCGGACCGGCCGTCGCCCCGGCGTCGGGCTCCTCGTCTTCCGCGGGGACGCTGCCGGGCCAGGGAAGTCCCCCGCCGGGCTCGCTGCTCGCCTCGTCCTCTTCCTCGCGCCCCTTCGGCGCCGGCGAAGCGTCCCCGATCAGCTCGTCGAGAGGGATGTAGATGTACTCGACGTGGCGGAAGTCGCGCTCCCAGAGCAGCGTCACGACGTCGTCCTGGCCGGACGGGCCGTCGGTCGAGCGCTTGAGCACGTCGAGCAGGCCGCGCAGCTCCTGCGGCTCCAGCCCCTCCTTGATCGTGATCTCGCGCACGCCGTCGGCGTAGAAGCGGAACGCGAGCGAGTCCTCGCGCGCGGCGTTGTGGTAGACGGAGTAGTTCTCGAAGAGGAAGTCGAACTGCTGCACGGTGAGCGTGATGTCCCCGATCTCTTTCAGCACCGACCAGGTGCGCCCTTCCAGGTCTCCCTGGAATTTGTGCAGCGTGGGATTGTTCGGCAGGTACATGCGCATGGCCTTGACCGTGCGGATGAGCGTCTGGATCCAGTCGGCCACGCGCTTCACGTCGAGCGCGAGCACCTGGTCGCGGATCCGGGCGGCTTTCTGATCCGGCGTCGGAGGAGGCGGGGTCGGTCGGGCCATACGGTGTGTGCTTCGGCTGAATCGAGCCAGATCTTGAGCGGATTCTGGGGGAAGTACGGAGGCGGAACGGGGCCCGGGGGCGCGACTTACTTGCGGGCTTCGACCTTCCGGGAGGACGCTTGGGTCACACCGGCGCCCAGAGCGAGCACGTGGGCCTCGCGGACCTGGTTCAGCACGCGGCGGTCGTGCGTAAGCAGCACCACCTGGATCTCGCGCGCCAGCTCTTCCAGCATGGCGAGCATCGTCCCTCGGCGCTCCTCGTCCAGGTGCGCGATCGGATCGTCCAGGAGGAGCGGCACGGGCTCGCGCGCGGCCAGCTCTCTGGCGAGTGCCGCGCGGAGCGCGAAGTAGAAGGCGTCCCGCGCTCCCCGGCTCAGGGCCTCCAGCGGCACCCGCTCCTTGCCGTCGGTCGCGAGCATCGGCGTGAAGTCGGAATCGAGGGTCACGGAGCGATAGCGCCCGGCCGTGAGGCGGGCCAGCGTGGAGCCCGCGACCTCGCCCAGGCGTCCCACGTGCTGCTGCTGGTAGGCGATCACCGAGTCGCGCAGCACGTCGAGGGCCAGGAGGAGCGCGTCGCGCTGCCGGCGCTCCCGCGTCAGGTCCGTCTCTTCGTCGGCGATCATCTCGTCCAGCGTCTCGAGGTTCTCCGCGTCCCCCTCGCCGCCGCCCGCCTTGCGCAGGAGCCCGTCCAGCCCCTCCTGCGAGATCTCGATCTTGGAGCGGAGGCCCGCGGTCTCGCGCTTCAGCCGCTCGGCGGCCTCGGCGGCCTTGACGGGGTCCTCCTTGAGGGGGGCCAGGAACGGCGACTGGCGCAGGATCGCCTTCTCCTTCGCGCGCAGGCTCGCCACCGCCTCGTCCAGCTCCTTCGCCTCGGCCTCGAGGCGCTCCGGCGCGGGAAGAGACTGCATGACCGCGGCGTGCTCGCGGCGCTCCTGGTTCGCGGCGCGGAACCGCTTCACGTCGGCCAGCACCACCTCCAGCGTCCGCCCCGAGATGTAGGGATTCACGCGGATCTCGATCTGATCGATCTCCTGGCTCAGCGTGCGGATGTTCTCCTCCGCGACCTTCAGCTGCGCCTCGGCCACCGCGCGCGTCTTGACCGCGCTCTGGCCGAACATCCGCCCGACCGCAAACCCGGCCAGAGCGCCCACCGCTCCGGCGGCCCCCGCGTAGAGCGGATTCCGGAGCCCGGCGTAGACGCCCCCTCCGGCCGCGGCGGCCCCCACCAGCGCCAGCACGATCGCCAGCGCCGGCGAGCCCTTCTTCTTCCCCTCCAGCTTCGCCCGCTCGGTCTCCGCGCTCTTCTGGTGACGCGACCGCTGCGAGCGGAGCATGCCCAGCCGGAGGAGGTCGGGCTCCACTTCGTCCGGAGCGTTCGCCAGGTACGCGAGCGATTCCGAGATCCTCCGGTCGATCTCCTCGGCCTGCCCCCGGGCCCGGCGCGCCAGGACCAGCTCCTGCCCCACCGCCGGAACGCGCTTCATCAGCTTCCGCTGCTCCTCGCGGAGCGTCACCCAGGTCTCGAGGTCGGTGAGCAGCTGCTCCTTGCCCGCCAGCTCGCCCCGGAGCTCGGTGATCCGGGACTCCAGCCCCTCCCGCTCCTTCGTGCGCGACTTGAGCTCGGTGAGGACGTTCTCCGATCGGGACCTCCGCGCGCGGAGCTGCTCCAGGCGGTCCTCGCGGGTCTCGATCGAGCGGTTGTTGCGCTTGCGCTGGCGCGGGTCGTACGGATGCTCGCGGGTCAGGGTGTCCAGGCGCTCCAGCAGCGCTTCCTGGATCTGCTGGTAGTCCGCCTCCACGGCGCCCGAGACCAGGTGCCGAAGCTCAGGGGAGACGCGCGTCTCGAGAGCGCTCTCGTAGACGAAGGAGGACTCGCGGAAGAGACGCGCCTCGGTGAAGCCCAGCCAGCCGCGGAGCAGCTCCTCGTACTGCTGGAGCTCGGGACTCTTGCCGCGCGGGTTGGCGACGGCCTGGAAGAGGACGCTCTTCGCCTCGTCTCCCTCGCCGTCGAGCTGTTCCACGCAGACGTCCTGCGTCTGGAAGTTCCGGCGCAGCCGGTAACGGCCGGTGCCCGCGGCGAAGACGATCGTCGCGGCGTGCGCGCCTCCGCTCCAGGGGCGCGCGAGCTCCTCCGACTCCAGCGTGGAGACGCCGAACAGGGTGGCGACGATGGCGCCGGCGAACGAGGATTTGCCCGATTCGTTGGGGCCGATGATGAGATTCAGCCGCTTCGGCTCGAGGACCGCGTCGAAGTTCGAGAGGGGGCCGAAGCCCTCCACCGTCACCCGTTCAAGGCGCATGGCGGGGATTCTGGAACTCGGCAAGGCCGACCCGGAGCGCCAGCGTGGCGGTCTCCTTGGCCTCGGCGGTGCCGGCCTGCTCGATCCGCTCGAGCATCCGCCGCACGAACACGCCGCGGACGGTGGCCTCCTCGCGATAGCGCTCGAGAAGGCGGGCGTTGACCAGGTAGGTCCGGTCGTCCAGCTCGAGGTGGAAGAACCGGGCTTTGAGCCGCGCGTGGAGGCGCTCGGCGTCGAACACGAACTCCGCGGGGCCGGTGAGGCGGACCCGCACGATCTCGCGATCCCCCGCGAACGCCGCCACCCGCTCCTCCAGCTGGCGCGCCTCGCGGATCTCGGCGATCTGGAAGTCCACGACCGCCTCGGTCACCGTGCGCGCGTTCCAGGGCGTGCGCTCGATCGAGACCGCCTCCCTGCCGAGGGTGGCCACGATCAGGTAGCGGGGCCCGTTCTCGCCGAACTTGCGCCCCTCGAGGGTGCCCGGGTAGATCGCGACGCAGCCCCCCTCGCGCACCTCCGCGAAATTGTGGAAATGTCCGAGCGCCAGGTAGTGGAGGCCGGAGGCGCCGATCTCGCTGCGCGTGATCGGCATGTCCTGGGGGCGGATCTTCCAGGTGGGCGAGTCTTGCAGGGCCCCGTGCGCGACGCCGAGGTGGTAGTCGGCGAGCTCCTCGGGCCGGAACTCGGAGAGCGGGCGGGGACAGACCGCTCCGTCGAACGCGATCCCGTAGGTCTGCACCGACTCCCCACGCACCGTATGCCTCGGACCGGGCTCGAACGTCGGCGTCAGGAACAGGTGCGCCCCCTCGGGCAGGCGCATGCGGCGGTAGACCGAGCGCCGGTACCCGCACGCGTCGTGGGTGCCCGGCGCGATCAGGACCGGAAGGCCCGCCCGGGTGAGCCGCTCCAGCGCCGACTCCACCTCGAAGACGAGGCCGTCGGCGGGATCGTGGGTATCGAAGAGATCTCCGGCGATGGCGACCAGGTCCACCGGCTTCTCGGCGGAGGCGGCGAACTCCACGGCGCGCTGAAACGCCGAGAGAACGTCGCGCGAGCGCTCCTCGGCCCGCTCCCCCAGCGTGGGAAAAGCGGCCCCGAGGTGCAGGTCGGCCAGATGGAGGATCCGTACGCTCATGCTCTCGTCTTCCTCTGGTTGGCGCGGCGCAGGTCGCGCAGCGCCTCGCGGTGCGCCCGGAACGCGATCGGCCGCGGGAGTCGGTCCAGCGCGAACCAGCCCAGCTCGCTCGCGTCGTCGCCCGCCGCGAGCCGCCCTCCCACGATCTTCCCGTGGTAGAGGATCAGCACCGCGCGCGTCCGCGGATCGTCCCGTCCGGCGTACACCCCGAAGAGCCCGGTGAGGCGGATCCGCAGTCCCGTCTCCTCCAGCGCCTCGCGGACCGCCGTCGTCTCCGGATGCTCTCCGTATTCCATGAAGCCCGCCGGGATTCCCCAGGCGTCCTTGCGCGGCTCGTGCCCGCGCCGCGCGAGCAGGACCTGCCCGCCGCGCTGCAGGAGCACCCCGCACGCGGGCGCCGGATTCCGGTAGGCGATGAAGCCGCACGCCGGGCACGTCGGGCGCATCACGCCGTGCTCGCGCACCGGCCGCATCCGCGTGCCGCAGCGGATGCAGAAGCGCGCCGGCGGGCGCGCCGGCATCACCTTCCCCGCGGCCTTGCCTCGCTTGGCCCGGCGCGGCGAGGCCGCCGCGCGAACTTGCGTTCGCGCCCCGGGGTTCCTACGCTTGTTGCTTCGTCCTGTTCCCGGCATTCTCCCCGTCCCTCGAACATCGGCCGAATCCGACCATTTCTACAGTGAATAAACCGAGTCCCGCCTCCCCCCGAAAACCGCATCCCGTTCCCGGCCATGGCGATCTCCTGATCGGAGCGCACATGAGCGTGGCCGGCGGCCTGATCCTGGGAATCGAGCGCGCGCTCAAGCTACGGATTCGGGCGATGCAAATCTTCACCAAAAACGCGAGCCGCTGGCAGGCCGACCCGCTGCACGAAGAGCACGCGCTCGCCTTCCGGAACGCCTGGCAGGCGAGCGGGCTGGCGCCGGTCGCGGCGCACGGCTCCTATCTCATCAACCTGGCCTCTCCCGACCCGGAGCTGCGGCGGAAGTCGGTCCTGGCCTATGCCGACGAGCTCCTGCGGGCCGAATCGCTGGGCGTGCGCTGGCTGGTCACCCATCCCGGGGCCCACATGGGAAGCGGCGAGGCCGCGGGGTGCGCGCGCATCGCCGATTCGCTGGACGCCGCCCGGGCACTCGCGCCCGCGCCCTCGGTCGCGACGCTTCTCGAGACGGTGGCGGGCCAGGGGACG
>DATJEJ010000244.1:0-14209 GCA_035496795.1 Candidatus Omnitrophota bacterium | reverse complement strand
CTGGTGCACCTCCTGGACCTCGGGGAACTTCGCGATCTTCCGTCCGATCTCCAGCCCGCCGATCTTCTCGTCGGCGTGGACGAAGATGAAGGCGAGGAGCGGCGAGCCGAGCGCGGAGGCGTTCAGGCGCGGCTCGTAGCCCCGGATCACGCCGCGTGTCTCGAGCTTCCGGATCCGTTCCAGCACGGCGGACGGTGCGAGCCCGATTCGCCGCGCGACCTCGACGTTCGACGTTCGGGCGTTCTCCTGAAGAATCGACAGTATTTCACGGTCTAGCTTGTCGATCATTTGGCACCTCCAGGTAATTGCCGAATTATATTCGTTAAGGTGCCTTGACGCACTCCGTTTCTTGCGCGGGAATTCGCATGGGCGGGGAGGGGGCCGCGGCGTACACTGGGACCATCAGGCCCGGCGGGTCGGAGGGGGGTAACTCATCGTGTTCCTGACGCTTCTGCTCGTGACGCTCCTGGTCGCGCTCGCGACCTCGGGGATCGTCGTGGCTCTCTTCCGGAAGCCCATCCGCCAGATCCTCGATCGAATCATCGGCCCCGAGCTCTCGCACGCCTGGCAGCGGTTCCTCCTGTTCGCCATCTACGTTGTGGGCGTCTCCTCCGGGGTCCAGATCTGGAAGCTCGAGCTGTACATCCGCGGCGAGCCGGGACCGAATGGCGGGGGCCGGCCTCCCTTCGCGCTCAACTCCGAGTCGATGGGTCTCGAGGTGTACCGCACCATCCTCCAGGTCCTGCAGGGGATCGCCTGGGCTTTGCTGGTGTTCTTCGTCGTCGCGCTCATCGCGTTCGTGCTCGTGAAGCGCGGCGAGGCGCAACGGGAACGAGGCGCGTCATGACGACGGACGCCTGACGATCGGTTCGCGGGGCGTCCCCAAGCGGGGCGCCCCGCGCTACACTGACGGCATGCCCACCGGGTCCCTCGGCCTCGTCCTCGGCACCGCCTTCGCGGCGGGGCTCAACGTCTACGCCACGGTGGCGACGCTGGGGCTGCTCCACCGCTTCGGCGCCATCGTCCTTCCGGAATCGCTCCGCCCCCTCGCGCACCCGCTGATCCTGGGGCTCGCGATCCTCCTCTACCTGGTGGAGTTCGTGGCCGACAAGATTCCGGCCGTGGATCACGTGTGGGACATGATCCACACCTTCATCCGCCCGCCGGCCGCGGCGATCCTCGCCTTCGCCGCGGTGGCCGGGGTGGGGGAGCCGTGGCGGATCGGCGCCGCTCTTCTCGCGGGCACCGTCGCGCTGGCCTCGCACGGCGGGAAGGCCTCGGCGCGGCTCGCGGTGAACACCAGCCCCGAGCCGTTCAGCACGTGGGGCGTGAGCCTGGGGGAGGACGCGCTCGCCGTCGCGCTCACGTGGCTCGCGGCGACGCACCCCGTGCTCGCGATCGCGCTCGCGATCCTGCTCACGGCGGCGGCGGTGTGGGTGGTGTGGATCCTCTACCGGCTGGCGAAGCGGATGGCGGCGAGGCTGCGCACGGCGTGACCGTGGACTCCGGACGGGCTTTGGCCCGCTCCGGGGACCGCTACTCCGACGCGGACGACTTCCGCGTGTGGTGGTCCAGCAGGCGCTTGCGCACGCGGATCGAGGCCGGCGTCACCTCGACCAGCTCGTCGTCGTTGATCCACTCGATCGCCTGCTCGATGTTCAGGTCGCGCGGCGGCGTCAGCTTGATCCCCTGTTCCGACGTCGAGGCCCTCATGTTCGTCAGGTGCTTCCGCTTGCACGCCTGCACCACCAGGTCGCCGTCCTTCACCTGCTCGCCGACGACCTGCCCGGCGTAGACCGGGTCGGTCGGCTTCACGAAGAAGAGGCCGCGGTCGCCCAGCTGGTCCAGCGCGTACGCGGTCACGTCCCCCGCCTCCTTGGCGACCATCGCCCCGCGCTTGCGATTGGGGAGCGCGCCGCGGTGGGGGCCGTACTTGTCGAAGAGGTGATTCAGCAGTCCCGTTCCCTTGGTCAGCGTGAGGAACTCCGTGCGGAATCCGAGGAGCCCGCGCGAGGGGATGGTGAACTCCATGCGGGTGCGGTCCCCATGCCGGCCCAGGTGCTGCATCTCACCGCGCCGCTCGCCCAGGGCCGAGATCACCGCGCCGGTGAACTCCTCGGCGCAGTCGATGATCAGCTCCTCGTAGGGCTCGAGCGTCTCGCCGTTCTCGGCGGTGCGGAAGATCACCTGGGGGCGGCCCAGGGCGAACTCGTAGCCCTCTCGCCGCATCGTCTCGGCCAGGATGGCGAGCGAGAGCTCGCCGCGCCCGAGCACCAGGAAGGAGTCGGGGTCGCCGGAGCGCTCCATGCGAAGGCCGACGTTCCGCTCCAGCTCGCGCTCCAGCCGCTCCAGGAGGTGCCGGCTGGTCAGGTACTTCCCGGAGCGCCCGGAGAAGGGCGAGTCGTTGACGCAGAACTCCATCGAGAGCGTCGGCTCGTCCACACGGATCGCCGCGAGCGGTGCCAGGTCCTCGGGGTCGACGATCGTCTGCCCGATCTCGATCGTGGGGAAGCCGGAGAGGACGACGATGTCGCCCGCGTGCGCCTCCGCGACCTCCACCCGCTCGATGCCCTGGAAGAGGTAGATCTTGCCCACCTTGCCGCGCTGCGCCACCGATCCGTCCGGGCGAACCGCGGCCAGCTCCATGGCGCGCGTGATCGCGCCCGAATGGATCCGCCCGATGGCGAGGCGGCCGAAGTAGTCCGAATAGTCGATGTTGGCGACGATCATCTTGAAAGGCGACTCGGCGATGGCCGGCGCCGGAACGTGCTTCATGATGGCGTCCAGCAGCGGCCGGAGGTCGCCGGCCGAGGCATCCGGAGCTGAGGAGGCGAAGCCCAGGCGTCCCGAGCCGTAGAGGACCGGGAAGTCGAGGTGCTCGTCGGCCGTGGCGAGCGACAGGAAGAGATCGTGGATCTCCTCCTCCACCTCGAGCGTGCGGGCGTCCGCGCGGTCGATCTTGTTGATGAGCACGATGGGGCGCTTCCCGGACTCCAGCGCCTTCTTCAGCACGAAGCGGGTCTGGGGCAGGGGCCCCTCGGACGCGTCCACCAGGAGGAGGATCCCCTCCACCATGGTCAGGATCCGCTCCACCTCCGAGCCGAAATCGCGATGTCCCGGGGTATCCACGATGTTGATGACCGTGTCGTGGTACCGGATCGCCGTGTTCTTGGCCAGGATGGTGATGCCGCGCTCGCGCTCGAGGTCGCCGGAGTCCATGACGCACTCCGCGACGTGCTGCCCCACGCGGAACGTCCCCGACTGCTTCAGGAGGGCGTCCACCAGGGTGGTCTTTCCATGGTCCACGTGGGCCACGATGGCAATGGCGCGGCGGTCCGCGCGTCGTTCGAGGGCGAGCATTGGGCGGAAGAGAATACCAGATTCGGGTATCCTCGGGCCGCAGGAATGCGCCGGAGCCACGCGACCAGGAGAACCGACGATGACGCCCGCCGATCTCATCCGCATGTATTCCATCAATCATGGCGCCCTGCATCAGAACCTGGCGGGGCTCACCCACGAGGACTCGCTGGTCCAGCCCGAGGCCGGCAACTGCCTGAACTGGGTGCTGGCGCACATCGTCTCGTCGCGAAACGGACTCTTCAAGGTGATGGGGAGCTCGCCCTACTGGCCGGAGGAGCTCCAGACGCGCTACGCGCGCGGGAGCGCCCCGGTGGCCGCGGCGGCCGACGCGCGGCCCTTCGAGGGGCTGATCCGCGACTTCGACGCCACCCAGGAGCGGCTCCTGGCCGAGCTCGAGGCGATGCCGGAGACGAAGCTGCGGGAACCCGCCCTCCGGGACATGACGGTCGGGGAGTGGCTCTCGTTCCTTCACTTCCATGAGGCGTATCACATCGGTCAGACCGGTCTGCTTCGCCGCCTGGCCGGCAAGGAGGGCGCGATCCGGTAGCCGCAGGCGGGCGTGCACCCGGTACCAGAGTACCGGGGTCGCGCCATAGCCCCGGGAGGGCGGCCGCCGTATACTCCGCCCGTGCCCGGATACCGCGAACGCACCGATGCCGACACCGGGTCGGTGTACTGGGAAGTGGAGAAGCGCGGGGAGGAGCTGCTCGAAGACCCCTTTCTGAACAAGGGCACCTCCTTCACCGCCGAGGAGCGGCGCGAGCTGGGCCTGGACGGGCTTCTTCCTCCGGGAATCGCCACCGAAGAGGAGCAGCGCGCCCGCGTCTACGAGAACTTCCGCAGAAGTCCCGACGAGGTGCAGCGTTATCTCTTCCTCGCCGGACTCCAAGACCGGAACGAGACCCTCTTCTACCGGCTCCTCCTCGACCACATCGAGGAGATGATGCCGATCGTCTACACGCCCACGGTCGGCAAGGTCTGCGAGCTGTACAGCCACCTCTACCGGAGGCCGCGCGGCATCTACGTGAGCACGCGCGACCGCGGCCGGGTGCGCGAGGTGCTCCGCGCCGCCGCCGCCGGCGACGTGCGTGTGATCGTGGCCACCGACAACGAGGCGATCCTGGGCCTGGGCGACCTGGGCGCGGGAGGGATGCCGATCGCGGTCGGGAAGTCCGTGCTCTATTGCGCGGCCGCGGGCTTCCATCCTCGCCACGTGCTGCCGGTCAGCCTGGACGTCGGCACCAGCAACGAATCGCTGCTCGAAGACCCGCTCTACCTGGGCGTGCGCCACGAGCGGCTCCGCGGCGAGGCGTACGTGTCCCTCCTGGACGAGTTCGTCGACGCGGTGCGCGCCGAGTTTCCGCGCGCGCTGGTCCAGTGGGAGGACTTCGCGAACCGGAACGCGTTCCAGGTGCTGCACCGCTATCAGAAGAAGATTCCGTCCTTCGACGACGACGTGCAGGGGACCGGAGCCGTGATCGTCGCGGGCATCCGTTCGGGATTGAAGCGCGCGGGGCGGCTGCTGGCCGACGAGCGCGTGGTCTTCTACGGCGCCGGCGCTTCGGGCGCGGGATGCGCCCTCGCGGTGCGCGCGGCGATGGCCGCCGACGGCGTGCCCGAGTCCGAGCTCGGCCGGCGCGTCCTCTGCCTCGACTCGCGCGGGCTGATCCTGGCCGACCGGCCGGGGCTGGAAGGGGAGAAGCGAGCCATCGCCGCCGACCCCGCCGTCACGGCCGGATGGCCGGCCCCGGAGGGGAAGATCGGCCTCGACGAGGTGGTCCGGCGCTTCCGTCCGGGCACCCTCGTCGGAGCCTCCGGACAGCCCGGCGCCTTCACCGAGCCGATCGTGCACGCGATGGTCTCCGCCTGTGCGCGGCCGATCATCCTTCCGATCTCCAACCCGACCAGCAAGTCGGAAGCGGCTCCCGCCGACATCATCTCCTGGACGAACGGCGCGGCGATCGTGGGGACGGGGAGCCCGTTCCCCGCGGTGTCCTGGAAGGGCGCCGCCTACCAGGTCGGGCAGGGGAACAACGCCTTCATCTTCCCGGGCGTGGGTCTGGGCGCGGTGGCGGTCGAGGCGCGCTGGCTGCCCGACGCGGCATTCGCGGCGGCGAGCGAGGCGCTGGCGGCCGCGGCCCCGGCGTCGCCAGGGCCGATCTACCCCAAGCTGGTCCACCTCCGCGCCGTGTCCCACGGCGTGGCCGTCGCGGTCGCGCGCGCGCTCGTGCGCGAGGAAGCCGCGCCCGCGCTCTCCGACGCGGAGATCGAGCGGCGCATCCGGAGTCTCGTCTGGGAGCCGCGCTACGTGCCCTACCGCGCCGCCCGTCCGGTGCCAGCCGCTTGAGGGAAGGCTGATGGACGAAGCGCTCGCCGTCCACCGGCTCCACTTCGCCTTCACGATCACGTTCCACTACCTGTTCCCGCAGCTCACGATGGGGCTGGCGCTGCTCATCGTGATCCTGAAAACCCTGTACGTGCGCGGCGGCGACGTCCGCTACAACGACGCCGCGCGCTTCTGGGCGCGGATCTTCGCCATCAATTTCGCGGTCGGCGTCGTGACCGGCATCCCGATGGAATTCCAGTTCGGCACGAACTGGGCGGAGTTCTCGAAGAACGCCGGCGGCGTGATCGGACAGTCGCTGGCGATGGAAGGGGTGTTCTCCTTCTTCCTCGAGTCCTCGTTCCTCGGGCTCTTCCTGTTCGGGGAGAAGCGCCTGGGGCGGATGGGACACTGGCTCGCGGCGTTCCTGGTCTTCCTGGGCTCGTGGCTCTCCGGATTCTTCATCATCGCGACCGACGCCTGGATGCAGCACCCGGTCGGGCACGAGGTCCTCCCGGGCGGCGCGGTGGCCCTGAAGAGCTTCTGGACGTTCCTGCTCAATCCCTGGGGGCTCTGGCAGTACTGGCACAACATGAACGGCGCGGTGCTCACGGCCTGCTTCGTCATGGCCGGGGTGGGCGCCTACTACGTGCTGACGAGCCGCCACGAGGAGCAGGGGCGGCTCTTCCTGCGCGTGGCGGTGCTCGTCGGGGCGGTGGCGTCGATCATCCAGCTCTTCCCGACGGGAGACATGCAGGGCCAGATGGTCGCGCGGCACCAGCCCGTGACGCTCGCGGCCATGGAGGGGCTTTTCAACACCGAGAAGGGAGCGCCGCTCGCGATCATCGGCCAGCCCGACATCGAGCGTCAGACGCTGGACAATCCGATCCTGATCCCGCGCCTCCTGAGCTTCCTCACGTACAAGCGCTGGATGCACGAGATCCGCGGCCTGAACGACTTCCCGAGGGAGGACTGGCCGGACAACATCCCGCTCCTCTACTACTCGTACCGGATCATGGTCGGGCTCGGCACGTTCTTCATCGCCATCCTCTGCGGCGCCGCCTTTCTCTGGGCGCGCGGCGCGCTCTACCGGAGCCGCTGGATGCTCTGGATCCTGATGCTCGCGGTCCCGTTCCCGTACATCGCGAACACCGCCGGGTGGATCACCGCCGAGGTGGGGCGCCAGCCCTGGCTGGCGTACGGCCTCTATCGCACCGCCGAGGGCTACTCGCGGAACGTCTCGTCGGGGAACGGCCTCTTCACCTTGATCGGGTTCATGGGGATGTACACGGTGCTCGCCATCCTCTTCCTCTTCCTCGTGCGCCGGGAGGTCGATCACGGCCCTTCGGCGGGGCCGCCGCGGACGCAGGTGCCGCCGGCGCCCCGGACCGCCTGACATGACCACCTTCTGGTTCTGGCTGGTCGCGGCGATGATCGTCGGCTACGTGGTCCTGGACGGATTCGACCTCGGCGCCGGAGCGGTCCACTTCTTCGTGGCGAAGACGCCCGCCGAGCGCCGCGCCGTGCTGAGCACGATCGGGCCGGTGTGGGACGGGAACGAGGTCTGGCTCCTGGCCGCGGGCGGGACGCTGTACTTCGCCTTTCCGGTGCTCTACGCCACGGCCTTCTCGGGCTTCTACCTGCCGCTCATGATCGTCCTCTGGCTCCTGATCCTGCGCGGCCTGTCGATCGAGTTCCGAAACCACATCGAGAGCCCGGCGTGGACGCCTCTCTGGGACGTGCTCTTTTCGTTCTCCAGCATCCTCCTCGCCGTGGTCTTCGGCGCCGCGCTCGGGAACGTGGTGCGCGGCGTGCCGATCGACGGCTCCGGCCGTTTCTTCGAGCCGCTCTGGACCGATTTCCGGCCCGGCCCGGTCGCGGGCATCCTGGACTGGTACACGGTGGCGGTCGGGCTCGCGTCCCTGGCCGCTCTCACGATGCACGGGGCCTTGTGGGTCGCGCTCAAGACCCACGATCCGATCGCCGCGCGGGCGCGCCACGTCGCGTCACGCGTCTGGTGGGGCGTGCTCATCCTCACGGGGCTCATCACCATGATCACGATGCGGCTCCAGCCCCAGGTGCCCGCGAATCTCGCGCGCTGGCCGCTCGGGATGCTCTTTCCGCTGCTCGCGCTGCTCGGGCTGATCGGCGTCCCCTGGTTCCTGGCGCGCCGGAGCGACGGCCGCGCGTTCCTCGCATCGGTTGCCTATCTCGCCGGCATGCTCACGAGCGTGGTCTTCGGTCTCTATCCCTTCGTCCTCCCCGCGAGCACCGGGATGGATCGCGCGCTCACGATCCACAACGCCTCCGCGGGCGAGACCGGCCTTCGCATCGGGGTGGTCTGGTGGACGATCGGCATGATCCTGGCGCTGATCTACCATGTCTTCATCTATCGTCACTTCGCGGGACGGGTCGCGGTCGGCGCGCCCGACGGTCATGGCGACTACGGACAGGCCGGAGGAGAGACCTCGTGAGCGGAAGGCTGGAAGGGCGCGTGATCCTGATCACCGGCGGGGCGCGCGGCATCGGCGGCGCCGCGTGCGAGCTCGCGGCGCGCGAGGGCGCGGCCGTGGCCGTGGCCGACATCCTGGACGCCGAAGGGGAAGCCCTGGCGGCCACGATCCGCTCGCGGGGCGGACGCGCGCTCTACGCGCGGCTCGACGTCTCGCGCGAGGAGGCCTGGGCGGAGGCGATGGAGCGTACGGCGCGCGAGCTGGGCGGGCTGCACGCCCTGGTGAACAACGCGGCGATCGCGCGGGATGGGGACGTGGAGCAGGAGACGCTGGAGGGATGGAACCGCGTCCTGACCGTGAACCTCACCGGATCCTGGCTGGGGATGAAAGCGGCCATTCCGCTCCTGCGCCGCTCCGGCGGCGGCGCGATCGTGAACGTCTCCTCGATCTACGGGGCGATCGGCGGCAACGGCGCCGCGGCCGCCTACCATGCGACCAAGGGCGCGATGCGCGTCATGACCAAGAACGCGGCCATCCGCTACGCCAAGGAGGGGATCCGGGTGAACTCGGTCCACCCCGGGTTCATCGACACGCCGATGATCGCGCCCTTCATGAAGGACGCGGCCGGGCAGAAGAGCGGCATGGCGCAGTGGATCGAGACGATGACGCCGATGGGGAGGGTGGGAACTCCGGAGGAGGTGGCCGAGGTGATCGTGTTTCTCGCGAGCCCGGCCGCGTCCTACATGTCGGGCTCGGAAGTCTACGTGGACGGAGGCTGGACCGCCGCCTGAGCTATTCGCCGTCCCCGCCGCCCGGCTCTTCCTCGTGCGTTTCGTGGATCTCGTGCCGCTTCTTCGACCGCTCGAACACCTTCTTCACCCCGCGCCGCGCCTGCTCGATCTTCGACTGGAGATCGTCGGTCCGCTCCCGCTGTTCGACGATGCGCTCCACGATCTGGTCCATCCGCTGCACGCGCGCCGAGGCGGCCTCGGCCGCGCGGTAGAGCTGGATCGTGCCCTGGAAGGACTCGAGATCCACGCGCGCGGAGCAGTTGCCCACGCAGAACTGGAAGCGCTTCGGGTTGTGGGTGCCGCTCAGGGTGACGGGGAAGTTCGACTCGAAGTCCCCGGCGAACGTGGAGACCGCGATCGCGGCGTTCGCCGAGCGCGGCACGGTGACCGCGACGTCGCCGTTGTGGCTGGCGAAGCGGTAGACCCCGGCGTCGCCCATCGATCCCTCGTACACGACGTCGCCGTTGACCGTGGAGACCTCCACGCTGTCCGACTGCGCGCGCCAGACGTACGCGTCGCCGTTCACCGTCTCGGCCCGGATCGTCCCGGCCGCGTCGCTCACGCAGATGTCGTCGTTCACCGTGTTCAGATCGATGTGGCGCCGGCCGCCGCGCACGATGACGTCCCCGTGCACGGTCTCGACCTTCACCTGTCCCTGCGTGCCGTTCACGATCACGTCGGTGTGGATGCCTGAGATCGACACGTTCATCCAGACCGGGACCTGGAGCCGGAGGTTCGCCTCGCGATCGTCCTCGTGCTTGGAGGCGGCCTTCACCATCACGATCCCGCGCCCGGATACGACCGTCACGCGGTCCTCGTCCGAGTGCTCGGAGCGGATCCGGACGGCATTCCGGTCCCACCCCTCGACGAAGACCTCGCCCGCGTAGTTCGCCACGTTCAGCGAGAAGCCGGGCGGAACGGCAAGCACGGTGTCCGCGCCCGGAGCGAGCGAGAAGGAGGCGAGACCGGCGGCGACGGCGAGCGCAGGGAGCATGGGGGGTTCCTTCAGCGCGGCGCGCTGGCGAGCATGGTCGCGCGGTGGAGGAGCTCCACCTTGCGTCGCATCGTCTCGTCCAGGTGCGCGCGGACGTAGGGGTTATGCGGATCGGCATCCAGGGCGCGCCGCGCCTCGCGGATCGCGATCTCGATCACCATCAGGCTCTCTTCCAGGGTGCGCACGGTGGCGGGATCCAGATCGTCCCGCCCGCTCGCGAGCGCCGCGCGCAGCTCCTCCACCGCCGTCGCGTTCGCGGCGGGGCTCGAAGCCGTCTCGGCGGCGGCGTTCCGGGTCGAACCCGGAATCAGCTCGCCCGTCTCGTGCGGGGCGCCGCGCTGCGAGAACCAGACCGCGGTTCCCGAGAGCACGGCGGCGACCAGGCACGCGGCCAGGAGCTGCGGCACGGAGAAGAAGCGGCGATGGTCGGAAGGAGCGGCGCCGCCGATCGGGACGGCGCGGGGTCGCGGCTGGCGGATCCGCGCCTCGATCCCGGGCCACAGGTCGGGCGCCGGTGCTGTGGTCTCGTCGGCGAGGACGCCCGCGCGGGCGACGACCCGCTTCAGGCCCGTCAGCGTGGAGGAGCACTCCTCGCATTCCAGCAGGTGGCGCTCCAAGTCCGCGCGCTCGGCCCCCTCCAGCTCCTGGTCCAGGTAGTCGGAAAGCCGGTCGGTGTAGCGATCGCTCATCGTGGTGCTCCGTTCCTCTCGTTGTCTCAGCGGTCCAGATGCTGACGCAAGATCATCCGGGCGCGGTGGAGCTGCGCCTTGGTGGTTCCCGAGGTCACGCCCATCAGCTCGGCGATCTCCTCGTGCTTGAATCCTTCGACGTCGTGCAGGACGAAGACCATCCGCGCTCCCGCCGGGAGCTTCTCCACGGCGCGCTCGAAGTCCATCCCGAGGTCCGCGGTGTGGGGACGCGCGGGGGCCGCCTCGAGCGCGTCCTCGTCGTCCTTGATGCGGCCGCGCTCGATGCGGAGCGCGTTCCGGCGGTGCAGGATCACGCTCACCGCCACGCGATGGAGCCAGGTCCCGAACTGCGCCTCGCCGCGGAAGGTGCCGATCTTCTCCCACGCCCGCACGAAGACGTCCTGCGTCACCTCGTGGGCATGGTCGCTGCCCATCATGCGCCGCACCAGTCCCAGGATGCGAGAGACGTGGGTGCGATAGAGCCGCTCGAACGCGCGAGTGTCGCCGCTCTGAGCTCGAGCGACATCGACCCCCTCTCCTGCCGTCGGCAATGTCTGGAACAACGTTGTCGGCGCCGTCACCCCGGTCTCCACGAGCGCTTCGTGCAATGACTTGGACGGGAACGAGGGGGCATTGGTTGGAATGTCGGGAGGCATTGGAGAAAGTGTAGGGGGGCGCTCCGGGGCGCCCCTAGCGGAATCCCCGCACGCCTGCCGTTTTGGCAGGGGAGGCGTGAAAGTTAATATAAGAATTAACTTGCGCCGGCGCAAGTCAGCTTGGGCAACCCCTGGCCCGAGCCGCACCTGCTACCCTCAGCGCATGGCCGACTTGGGCGGGATGGGCCGCGTGCTGATCGTTCTGGGCGTGGTGCTGGTCCTCGTGGGCCTTGGCCTTACCCTGGGGCCCAGGATCCCATGGCTGGGCCGCTTACCCGGGGATTTCTCGTTCGGCGGGGCGAACTGGAAGGTCTACATCCCCCTGGGCACGTCCATCCTGATCAGCGTTCTGCTCACCCTGATCCTGTGGCTCGTCGGCAGGAAATGACCCGTTACCGCCCGTCACCGTCCAGCAGGTTCCCCAGCCCGCCCAGGATCGAGCCCTCCTCCTTCCGCCTGCCCCCCGTCTGCGGCGCGGCCGCGTAGATCCGGCTGGCCAGCCGGCTGAAGGGGAGCGACTGGAGCCAGACCCTCCCCGGTCCTTGCAGGGTGGCGAAGAAGAGGCCCTCGCCGCCGAAGAGCGCGCTCTTCAGCTTGCCCACGAACTGGATGTCGTATTGCACCGTGGGCTGCACCGCGACGAGGCAGCCGGTGTCCACCCGCAGGGTTTCGCCGGCCTTCAGGTCGTGCTCCTCCATGGTGCCGCCCGCGTTGATGAAGACCCAGCCGTCGCCCTGCAGCCGCTCCATGATGAAGCCCTCGCCGCCGAAGAGCCCGACGCCGAAGCGGCGCTGGAACGCGATGCCGATGCTCACGCCCTTCGCGGCCGCGAGGAAGGAGTCCTTCTGGGCGATGATCTCGCCGCCGAGCTGGGCCAGGTTCATGGCCTGGATCTTCCCGGGGTAGGGTGCGGCGAAGGCGCACCAGCGCTTCTCGCGCGACTCGTTGTGGAAGACCGTCATGAACAGCGACTCGCCGGTGAGGAGCCGCTTGCCGGCGCCCATCAAAGCGCCCATGAATCCCTGGTTCTGCTGCGAGCCGTCCCCGAAGACGGTGTCCATCTGGATGCCGTCCTCCAGGTACATCATGGCGCCGGCCTCGGCGACGACCGCCTCGCCGGGGTCGAGCTGGATGCGGACGAACTGCATGTCGTCCCCTTTGATCTCGTAATCCACTTCGTGCATGGTCGGCATGGGCGCCCCCCTGGAATGATTTCAAACCCTCTTCGGCGAATCCGCCTCACAAGGATACGCCACGTTGCTAGACTCGAAAACCGTACGTCCCGCGCGCCGGCGCGGTTTCGAGAACCCGGGAGGTGACGTGATGAGAGCCCGTTGCAGCATCTGCCGCGCGGCCGCGCTGGGCGTGACGCTCCTCCTTGCCGCTGCGGCGGCGCCGGCCGCGGCCCAGCCGCGCGACCGCGAGTCCGCCCGGCCGGGTTCGGCGCCGCGGGGCGTGCCGCACGAGATCGCGACGAAGATCCTCTCCAACGGCCTCCAGATCATCGTCTGGCCGGATCACGACATCTCGAACGTGGCGCTCTACAACTTCGTGCACGTCGGGAGCCGGAACGAGCGCCCCGGGATCACGGGACTCTCCCACTTCTTCGAGCACATGATGTTCAACGGCTCGGCCCACCATCCGCCCGGCGATTTCGATCGCGTCATGGAGGAGAACGGCGGATCCAACAACGCGTACACGTCGAACGACGTCACGGTCTACCAGGACTGGTTTCCGCGCTCGGCGATGGAGCTGATCTTCCAGCTCGAGGCGGACCGGATCTGCTGTCTCTCGTTCGACTCGACCGTGGTGGAGAGCGAGCGGCAGGTGGTCTACTCCGAGCGGCGCACGTCGGTGGAGGACGACAATTCGTCGCTCCTCGACGAGCAGGTGATGGCGACCGCGTACGTCGCCCACCCTTACCAGATCCCCGTGATCGGCTGGCCGAGCGACATCGAGCACTGGACGCTGAACGATCTGAAGAGCTACTTCCATACCTACTACGCGCCGAACAACGAGACGATGGTGATCGCGGGGGACGTGACGCCGGCCGAGGTGTTCGCGCTGGCCGAGCGCTATCTCGCTCCGATCCCGGCGCAACCGCAGCCCGCGCGCGTGGGGCCGGCGGAGCCGCCGCAGCTGGGCGAGCGGCGCGTCGAGGTGCGCAAGACGGGGCAGACCCCGCTGATCGAGGTGGCCTACCACGTCGGGACGCCGCGCGACCCGGGCGCCGAGGCGCTCGATCTCCTCCACATGATCCTCACCACCGGAGAGTCGTCGCGCCTCTATCGCCGCCTGGTGGACCAGGAGCGCATCGCGGTCGGCGTCGGCTCGAGCGTGATGGAGGGATTCGACCCGGGGCTCATCACCTTCCAGGTCACGGTGTCTCCGGGTCGGAGCACGGCCGACGTGGAGCGGATCCTCTACGAAGAGCTGGACCGGCTGGCGCGCGAGGGCCCCACGGAAGCCGAGCTGACCAAGGCGAAGAACATCCAGCTCGCCGCCTACTGGGAGACGCTCGAGACGATCAACGGGAAAGCGAGCGCCCTGGGCGACAATCAGGTCTTCCACGGAGACTGGAGGAAGCTCTTCTCCAGCCCCTCGCGCTACGCCGCCGTGAAGGCGCGCGACGTGCAGGCGCTGGCGAAGCGGATCTTCGTCGAGACGAATCGGACGGTCGGCGTGCTCGTCCCCGAGGAAGCGCGGAGCGCGGGCGATGGCGCGCCGGCGCGCGCGGGAGGTGCGCGATGACGGCGCGGGCGCGGAGCTTCGGGACGCGCGGCTTTGGCTCCCGCGCGGGGGTTGTCGGAATCCTCCTCGTGGGCGCGCTCGCGACGGGCACGACACGGGCGGCCACCTCGCCGGCCCCGCCGGCGGCGTCCGCCGCGTCGAAGGTCTCGCTGCCTCCGGCGCGTACGGTGACGCTTCCCAATGGCGCCCGGC
>DATJEJ010000243.1:0-2852 GCA_035496795.1 Candidatus Omnitrophota bacterium | reverse complement strand
CGTATCCGTTCGCGTGGCCTTCCGCGTGCCCGTTGCCGTTCCCGTTTCCGTTTCCATTCCCGTTCGGGGCCGGCCGCGCGTCCAGCGCGGCGCGCAGCCGGTCGACGCCGTATCCCGTCTTGGCTGACACCGCCAGCACCGGAACGCCCAGCATCCGCTCCATCGCGGGGACGTCGATCGCGATCCCCTGGGCCTGGGCGGCGTCGATCAGGTTCAGCACGAGGACCGCGGGACGGCCGGTCGCGAGGATCTGCAGCGCCAGGTAGAGCTGGCGCTCCAGATTCGTCGCGTCCACCACCGCGACCACGAGATCGGCCCGCTCCTCGGGGGCGCAGTGCCCGTCGAGCACGTCGCGCACGATCGCCTCGTCGGGGGAGCGCGGCGCCAGGCTGTAGGTGCCCGGGAGGTCCACGATGTCCACGTGCTTGCCGGAGGGAAGCCGGCAGGAGCCGACCTTCTTCTCGACCGTGACGCCGGGATAGTTCGCGACCTTCTGGCGAAGGCCGGTCAGGCGGTTGAAGAGGGACGATTTCCCCGAGTTCGGGCTGCCGACGATGGCGACGCGCTCAGAGGGCATCGACATGAATCCGTTCCGCCTCCGATCGCCGGATGGAGAAGTGCGATCCGCGCACGGCCAGCTCGAGCGGGTCGCCGAACGGGGCGCGCCGGATCAGCGCGACCTCGGTGCCGGGGGTCAGCCCCAGCTCCATGAGCCGCATCGCGAATTCCTTTTCCGCCACGATGCCCCGGACCACGGCGCGATCGCCGGGAGCGAGCAGCGCGAGCGTGCGGGACGTCATGACAACGACTCCTTTTCTCCCTCGACGGGATCGATCAGCTCTTCGAGCGCCACGCGCAGGCAGCGGCCGTGGCAGACGGGACAGTGCGCCGATTCGGTTCCGCTCTCACACGCGTTCTGGTATTCGCGGAACGCCTCGCGGAATCGCTCCGCGGTGGGATGGTCGGAGCGCAGGAACGCGGTGAGCCGAAGGAAGCGCACCATCGAATCGGGGCTCACCAGATGCTCGATCATGCAGGCGTCTTCCTCGGCGGTCGCGGGATCGAGGCCCAGGATCTCGCCGAAGAACTCGGTCAGCACGTCGCGGCTCCGCTCGGTGCGCGCCGCGAGGCGCTGCCCTTCCACGGTCAGCGTCACGTCGCCGTAGGGCTCGTGCTTGGCCAGCCCGCGCGTCGTGAGGGAGCGCAGCATGGACGTCACGCCGGCCTTGCTCACGCCGAGCCGCTCGGCGATCGCGCTGACCGAAGTGCCGCCGGCGCGGGTCAAGGAGGCGATGGCCTGGAGATAGTGGGCCATCGAGTGCGTGAGCTGCTTCTCGTGGAATCGCTTCCAGGTTTCCATGGGCTCCGCCTCCGGGCCGGAGAGACAAGGTGCTTCGGGCTGCGTGGTTAAGTATGCTTAACTTTCGTCGAAAAGCGGCTCCAAGTCAACGGTACCAAAGGAGTATTCTCCCGGACCCATGACGGAACCCAAGGATACCCAGGGCCGCTACCTGGATCGGGCCATGACCTGGCTCTCGTTCAATGGCCGCGTGCTGGAGGAGGCCCAGGACCCCCAGAGCGCGATCTTGGAGCGGGCACGCTTCTTAGGGATCTTCGCCTCCAATCTGGACGAGTTCTTCATGATCCGGGTGGCCTCCATCCGGGACCGGGTCCGGACCGGGGCGGACCAGCGCTCGGCGGCCGGGCAGACGCAGGCCGAGCGGCTCAGCGCCGTTCAGGCGCGCGCGCTGGAGCTGACCGCCGCCGCGTATGCGCTCTGGGAGCAGGGGATCGTTCCCGGGCTGCGGGACGCGGGCATCCGCTTCCTGCGCGAATCGGAGCTCGAGCCCAACGAGCGGGCGTTCGTGGACCGGCTCTTCATGCGGGAGCTCCTCCCCGTGCTGACCCCCGCGGCCGTCGCCGAGGAAACGCCCTTTCCGCGCCTCTTTCACCTGGCGCTCCATCTCGCGGTCCTGCTCGCCAAACCCGGCGAAGAGGAGCGGCTTGCGCTGGTGCAGCTGCCGCGCACCGGCACGCGGTGGTTCCAGGTGAGCGGGGGGACGCGCGCCGACGGCCAGGCGCCCGCGCAGCGCTTCATCCTGATCGAGGAGGCGGCGCGCGCGCACCTGGGAGAGCTCTTCGCGGGGTACGAGGTGCGCGAGGCCGCGGCCTTCCGCGTGACGCGCGACGCCGACTTCGCGACCGACGACCAGGAGGAGGAGAACCTGGTGGACGCCGTGCGCCAGGTGCTGCGCCAGCGGATGCGCGGCGATCCGGTGCGGCTGGAGATCGCGCGCGAGGCGAGCGACGCCGTGGTGGAGCGCCTGCGGACGGCGCTGGAGCTGGAGGAGCGCGAGGTCTACCGCGTGCCCGGGCCGCTCGACTTCCGCTTCCTGATGGATTTCGCGCGCCAGCCCTCGCTCAAGGCGCCGCGCGCCCCGGCGTGGCCGCCGCAGCCCGTGCCCGGGATGCCGCCCCTGGACGGGATCTGGGACGCAATCCAGGAGCGGGACATCCTCCTGTTCCATCCGTACGAGACGTTCGAGCCGGTGCTTCGCCTCCTCGTGCTCGCCGCCGAGGATCCCTCCGTGCTCGCGATCAAGCAGGTGCTCTATCGCACCTCCTCGACCTCCGAGGTGGTGAACGCCCTGGAGCGCGCCGCCGAGAGCGGGAAGCAGGTGACGGTGCTGGTCGAGCTGCAGGCGCGCTTCGACGAGGAGCGGAACGTGAACTGGGCGCGCCGCCTGGAGGACGCCGGCGCGCAGGTGCTCTACGGGCTGGCGGGCTTGAAGACGCATGCCAAGGCGCTCCTCATCGTCCGCCGCGGTCCGGGAGGGATCGAGCGCTACGCC
>DATJEJ010000242.1:0-12486 GCA_035496795.1 Candidatus Omnitrophota bacterium | reverse complement strand
CGGAGAACGCGCGGACCTCGCGCTCACCCTGGGGTCCGACGGACGGCTGGAGAGCGTCGTCTATGCGCGCTGGGGGAATCCGGACGGAGGACTCTTCCGGTACGAGAATTTCGGCGGCGTGATGGAAGCGGAGGCCGCCTTCCAGGGCTACACGATCCCGACGCGGATGCGGATGGGCTGGTACTTCGGCTCCGATCGCTTCGAGCGCGAGGGAGAGTTCATCCGCATCGTGATCGACGACGCGCGTTTCGAGTGATGACCGCCTATGCCCCGGCCTTCCGCGTTCGCGAGTGCGTGCGCGCGCTGATCCTCACGCCCGACCCGGCGCTGCTCCTGATCCACCTGGTCGTGCCGGATCGGAAGCTCTGGATCGCCCCGGGAGGCGGCATCGACCCCGGAGAGTCGCATCAGGAAGCGTTGCGCCGGGAGCTGGACGAGGAGGTGGGACGAGGGGACTTCGAGATCGGTCCCCGGGTCTGGGTCCGCCGCGGCCGGTTCCGCTGGGCCGGCCAGTGGTTCGACGAGCGCGAGCACTTCTATCTGATCCGGAGCGATCAGTTCGAGCCCGACACCTCGCGCAATCCGGTGCCGTTCGAGCGGGACGCGATGGCCGAGCTCCGCTGGTGGCCCGTCGCGGAGCTGCCGGCCGAGTCGAAGGAATTCGCACCGATGCGGATGGGATCCCTGGTCGCGGACCTGATCCAAGGGGGTTTGCCGTCGGAACCGATCGAAACGGGGTTCTAGTGAGGCGGCACCCGGGCATCGAGGCGTGGACGGTCGCGCTCATCGGATCCGCGCTCGCCGCCGCCGTGATCGTCCCGATCGCGGCGCGCGCGTCGGCCGCGCTGGCCGGCGCGGGCCTCATCGCCTGCTTCGCCGCTCTTCCCTGGGCCGCCCGCCGCGTTCCGGAATCGCTGCGCGGCTCGCTCCGGCGGCGCCCGGTCGTGGCCGTGCTCTGGCTTCTCCTTGCGCTCGTGGCGGTCGCGCAGATGGGGCGGCTCTCCGCGTTCATGGCGGACTCGTCGCGACTGTGGGGATCCACCTTCCCCGACCCGGTCGTCTCGGGCCATCAGTGCATGTCCGCCTACGTGCACGCGGCCGACCTCGCCCGGCGGGGCGAGGAGAACATCTACGATCCGCGATGGTATCCCGCCTTCACCGCGCCCGTGAACACCACCCCCGGATTCCCCTCTCCGGTCGCGGGGCTGGGCCGCTGGATCGACGATCCGTACGAATACCCGTCGCCCTTCCTGCTCCTCCCGCGCGCGGCGCTCGCGGCCACGAACTCCTTCGACGCGATCCGCGCCGGATGGTTCGCATTCCAGACGCTGGCGCTGATGGCGATCGTGCTCCTCCTCGCGAACTGGGTCGGCGGGCGCTATGGGCTGACGGCCGGCTTGCTCCTCCCGCTCCTCTTCGCCTCGATCCCGACGATGTTCGACCTGCAGTTCGGACAGTTCCACATGATGGCGGTCGCGCTCACCGTGGCGGCGATGATCGCGTTCGAGGAGCGGCGCGCGGTTCTCGGCGGGGCCCTGCTCGCGTTCGCGATCCTCGGAAAGGTCTTTCCCGCGATGTTCCTTCTCTACCTGGCGCTTCGCCGTCAGTGGCGCGCGGCCGGGTGGACCGTCGCTTTCCTCGCCGGGTTCACGCTCCTCTCGATTCCGGTCGTCGGATGGAAGCCGCTCCTGGCCTTCTTCACCTTCCAGGTGCCGCGCATCGTCACCGGCGAGGCGTTCTCCTTCGTGAGCCGGCCCGGGGTGCCCCTCTTCTTCCTGTCGCGGAACTTCTCGATCACGAGCGTCGTCCCGAAGCTCGGGATTCTCGGTCTGCCGGGGATGACCCGGGGCGTGAGCCTGGGATTGACCTGGCTCTTCACCCTCGCGATCCTCGCGTTCAATCAGAGGGCCGCTCGCGGATTCCGGAGCCGCGTGGGCGAGGCGCGCACCTGGCTCGCGCTGCTGACGATCGCGTCGCTTCGGGCGCCTCTCGCCCCATCGTCCTACGTCACCGTCACGCCCCTCTGGCTGTTGACGTACCTGGCGGGAGGCATTCGCGGCCGCGTTCCACTGGTGATCGCCTTCGCGCTCGCGTGGGCGCTGATCGTGGGGCCGCCCCCGCTTCCGGATCGCGCCGACCTCGTCGTGGCGCTGGGCGGGCAGGCGCTCGCGTTCGGCATCGCGATCGCGACGCTGTTTCGACCCGACCCCGGTTCCGACGCGGAGCGCGCCCCGGCCGCTTCGACGTTCCCGAAACCTCAGGAGGCCTGATCCCGTGGCGAGCGACGACAGCGGCAAGGCGGCCGACCCCGGATGCGCCACCGCGCCGAGGGTCGTGAAGGGCGACCAGAAGTTCGACCTGGATCGCGAGACCTTCCGGGCGCGCATCCTGGCGCGCGCCTACGACCCCGCGTTCGAGAAGATCCCGGGCGAGCTGGAGCGCGTGATCGAGGCGGCGTGGGATGCCTATCACGAGTATCGGAAGAGTCCGCGCACCCGACCGGCCGGCCCGGAGTTCGCCGACCCCACGTTCCCGCTCGCGGTGGAGTGGCTGGATGCGCGCCGGCGCATTCTCGAGGCGAAGAAGCGGCACGACGATCCCAGCGCGCCCTCGCGGATCCTCGTGATCAACGCCTCGGCCCGCACCGATCAGAGCTGCCCCGGCGAGATCTCGAAAACCTATCGCCTGACCAAGATCGCGCGCGAGGCGATGGCCGGGGAGCCGGGCGTGGAGGTGGACTTCCTGGATCTGAGCCGCCTCACCGCCGAGGCGCATCTCGTGATCTATCCCTGCAAGGCGTGCGTCTCGACGGCGCAGCCGCTCTGCCACTGGCCGTGCTCCTGCTACCCGAACCACGCGCTCGGTCAGGTGAACGACTGGATGGCGGACATCTACCCCAAGTGGATCGCCGCGCACGGCGTGATGATCGTGACACCGGTGAACTGGTACCAGTCGCCGAGCGTGCTCAAGCTGATGATCGACCGCCTGGTCTGCGCCGACGGAGGGAATCCCGATCCGACGACGACCCGCGGCAAGGACGCCGCGATGGCGAAAGCGATCGAGCTGGCCGGATGGCCCTACCCGAAGCACCTCGCGGGGCGCGCCTTCTCGGTGGTCGTCCACGCGGACGCGGCCGGAGCGGAGAACCTGCGCCGAATCCTCGTGGACTGGATGACCGACCTCGAGATGATTCCCGCCGGGCCGGTCGCCGGGATCGACCGCTACGTCGGATACTACGAGCCCTACGCGACCAGCCACGACGACCTGGACCGGGACGCGGCGTTCCAGGAGGAGACGCGGCACGCCGCGATGGAGCTGGTCTCGATGGTGCGCCAGATCCGGAGCGGGCAGTACCGCCGCCCGGACGAGGGTCTGGAGGAGCCGAGGAAGAAGTAGTCCCTTCGCCCGCGCTTGACTGACTCGGCGCTCCGGCGATACTGCGGACATGAGATACCCGAACGGCGGCTACGCGCTCCTCTGATCGTGAGCCTCGGCGCGCGGATCCTCGTGAACGACGGGATGCAGCGGGGCTACGTCTACCATCGCACCGAGCCGATGGGGCGGAACTTCCACCCCGAGTTCCGCCCGGATCTGACTCCCAAGCAGCTCCTCCGGCTCGGCGTCTTCGGCGGCCGCTACATGACCGACTGCCGCGAGGAATTCCCCGCCGACTGGTTCCGGTTCGCGAAGCTCTGTCCCGAACGGCACGATCCCTCGCTCAATTACTTCGGAGTGAACGCGTCGCAGCCGCTCTCGGTGTGGCGGAAGAAAGGGTGGATCTACCGCGAGGACCCGCGCGGGTGGTTCCAGTGGTACTGCCGCTACTACTCCGGGCGCCGGTGCCCCGACGACGAGCGGCAGATCAAGCGCTGGCGCGCGGTGCGCCGGCACGTCGCGCAGATCGAGAAGAACTGCCGCCGCGGGGACCTGTCGTGCCGTCCCCGGCAGCGCCAGGCGCTGCTCCACTGGGCGTACGACTCGCGGAAGATCTAGGACATCCTGGCACCGGCCCCCACCGCCTGCTACCGTAGCCGCGCATGGCTTCCCTCACGCTCGCCGCGCTCACGCTGACCTATCCCAACGGCACGCGCGCCGTGGATGGCGTCGACCTCGCGCTCGACGACGGCGCGTTCCTCGCGATTCTCGGTCCCTCCGGGTGCGGCAAGTCCAGCCTCCTTCGCCTCATCGCCGGGCTCGAGACGCCCACCTCGGGCTCGATCCGCATGGATGGGGAGGACGTCACGGGCAAGGAGCCCAAGGATCGCGACGTGGCGATGGTGTTCCAGGGGCTCGCGCTCTACCCGCACATGACGGTCGCCGAGAACATGGGGCTGGGACTCCGCGCGCGGAAGACGCCGCAGGTCGAGACCGATCGTCGTGTGAAGGAAGCCGCGGAGACGCTGGGGCTCACGCGCTATCTCCAGAAGCGCCCGCGCGAGCTCTCCGGCGGCGAGCGCCAGCGGGTCGCGGTCGGCCGCGCGCTGGTGCGCCGCCCCAGGCTCTACCTCTTCGACGAACCGCTCTCCAGTCTGGACGCCCAGCTCCGCCAGGAGCTCCGCGAGGAGCTGGCGCGCCTCCACCGGCTCACGCGCACCACGTCGATCTACGTCACGCACGATCAGAAGGAGGCGCTGTCGCTGGGCGACCAGGTCGCCGTCATGCGGGCGGGACAGGTCCGGCAGATCGGCGCGCCGCAGTCGGTCTATCGCGACCCGCGCGACCTCTTCGTCGCGCGCTTCGTGGGAGAGCCGCCGATCAACCTGATCGAGGGCGAGGTGGTGAACGGCGCCGGCGGCGCCGCATTCCAGGCGAGCGGCTGGCGCCTGGAGCTGGGCGCGGCCGCGCGTCCCCGGACCGGGCGCGCCCTGCTCGGCCTTCGCCCCGAAGGGGTTGCGCTCTCCGGCGGGGACATGCCGGCGCGCGTCGAGCGGGTCGAGCATCTTGGCGGCGAGTCGCTCCTTCACGCGGGCGGGGACTGGGGAGCGATGGTGATCCGAATCCCCCCCTCCGAAGCCGCCCCGGCGCCGGGATCGTCGATCCTGCTGCGCCCCGATCCCTCCCGTGCCGTCCTCTTCGATCCCGAGTCCGGGGAGCGGCTCGCCTAGCCGAATCCGGAGCGTTTACCGGTCCCGCCGGCGGCGTCTCGTGCGTATGCTAGACTTATAGGACATCTCGCACCGCGCCGAGTGCCGCCGTCCCCCCGGATCGCACACCGCAGCGGGCCCGCAACGCGCCCCGACCTTCCGCGGAGGACGCATGATCCGGTTCCGGTGGATTTCGAACGGCCTTTCGATCGGCGCCCTGGCGCTCACGGCGCTCTCAGCGCTCTCCCCCGGCCCCGCGCGTGCGCAATCGTGGCTCTGGGAGGTCCCGGTAGGGCTCGAGCCCGGATTCCGCCAGCCCGGATACGTCCCCGGCGAGCTGCTCGTCCAGTTCAAGAGCTCCGTCACGGCCGCGCAGCGGAAGGCGGCGGCCGCGTCCGAGGGCGCCCAGGTGGCCGGCGACGTGACGCCGGACGGTCTCGTGAAGATCAAGCTCGCCCCCGGGCAGACCGTCGATGACGTGATCGACCGCTGGAGCGCGCGCTCCGACGTGGACTACGCGGCTCCGAACCTGTACGCCCGGGGCTTCTTCACGCCCAACGACACGACCATCGCCCATTTCGATCTCGCCTGGAACCTGCGCGCGGTCCACGCCTATGACGCCTGGGACGTCGTGACCGGACGCCCCGACGTCGTGCTCGCCATCATCGACACGGGCGTGGCGTTCGAAGATCACGTGATTCCCGAGTACGAACGCCCCTTCGTCAAGCCGGGCGTGACCATGTACCGCCGCTCGCCCGAGCTTCCCGGCCCCTTCCTTCCCGGCTGGGACTTCGTGCACGAGGACGCCCATCCCAACGACGACAACGGCCACGGCACGTTCATCTCCACGATTGCCGCCGGAGCCGCCAACAACACGGCCGGCAGCGCCGGGATCGCCTTCGGCGTGACGATCCTGCCGATCAAGGTGATCGACTACCGGAACGACTCGGACATGGAATGGATCATCAAGGGGATCCGCCTCGCGGCCGACCAGGGCGCCGACATCGCCAACCTGAGCCTCGGCTTCCCGCCGGTGCGCCTGTTCCGGCTTCTCGGATACAAGGAGAGCGTGCTGGCGCACATGTTCAACCCGCTCCAGGACGCCGTGAACTACGCGCAGCGCCGTGGCACGATCCTGGTGGCCGCGACCGGCAACTTCGGCGCTCCGGAAGTGAGCCTGCCCGCGGGCTACCCCGGCGTGATCGCCGTCGGCGCCACGGGCCCCGACGACACGCGCGCCGCGTACTCCTCGTATGGGCCCGACGTCGACTTCATGGCCCCCGGCGGCGACTTCGGCGACGTGAACGGCGACCATATCCAGGACGGCGTCTTCGAGCTGAGCATCAAGCCGTACCGCTCGGCCGGGTCGCTGGCGAATCCCGACTCCTTCGACGTCTTCGTGCAGTTCGGCACGTCGAACGCCGCGCCGCACGTCTCGGGCGCGGTGGCGCTCCTCCGCTCGCTGGGGCTGCGCGACCAGGGCGCCATCGAGCAGACCCTGCGCGCCACGGCGGTGAACAAGTTCCAGACGACCCAGGCCTTCGACCCGCTGTACGGCAACGGGCTGATCCAGCTGGACCAGGCCGTGCGCCATCCGGTGGGACCGACCAACCAGGCGGCCGCGATCGACGGCGGCGCCCTCGCGGCCCGCATCGCATCCGGAAATCCGGCGCGCGGCTCGGCGAGCATCGCCTTCACGACCCGAAAGAGCGGGCCGGTCCGGGTCCAGGTCTTCGACGCGCGCGGCGCGCTCGTGCGCACCATCGAGGAGCGGAACTCCCAGCCGGGGCCCCACGCGCTCACCTGGGATGGGCGCGGCCAGGGCGGCTCGGCCGCCGCGAGCGGCGTCTACTGGATGCGTCTCTCCACGCCCGAAGGGTCGGCCGTCCGCAAGGTCGCGTTCCTGCGTTAGAGTCCCCTGACGGAGCCGTTCCACTTCCAGGGAGGATCTCGACATGCCCGCTCGCTCGCACGTGATCGCCGCGCTGCTCCTCTTGGCCATGGCCCTGCCCGCGCAGGCCGCCACCGGCGTCGCGAGCAAGGAGACCGCGCTGCAGCGGATCCAGCGCTCGGTGGCGCGCATCGACCGCGAGGCATCGACCCCCGAGGGTGAAGCCGCCGTCGTGAAGCGGCTGGCCGCCCAGCTCGGCATGCCCGAGGACACGCTGCGGGCGCGGCACGACGCGTGGGCGCTGGGCTACGGCGAGATCGCGATGGTGTACGGATTCGCGCGCGCCTCGAGGCGGCAGTCGGCCACGCTCCCCGACCAGATCGTGGAGATGCGCCGCGACGGCCAGGACTGGAAGGCGATCGCGAAGCAGATCGGCGTCTCGATCGACGCCGTGGCATCGCGGGTGCGCCGGAACGAGCGCCGGGTTCGCTAGACGCGAAAGGCATCATCCGATGCACTCGTCGGTCTCCATCTGGATCGCAGCGCCCCCCGACCGCGTGTTCCCGCTGGTCGCCGCCCTCGACCGCTGGCCGCTGCTCCTCCCCCATTACCGCTACGTCCGCGTGACGGGACGAACCGGCCGGGTCGTTCGGGCGCGCATGAGCGCGCGCCGGGGCCCGATCCCCGTCTTCTGGGAGGCGGAGCAGACCCCGGACGCCGCCGCCCGGACGATCCGCTTCCGGCACATCGGCGGCATCACCCGCGGCATGGACGTCCTCTGGACGTTCCAGCCCGAGCGGGATGGCGCGCGCGACGGAACCCGCGCGACGATCACGCACGACCTCCAGTTCCGATTCGGCCCCCGGCCGGTCGGCCGCTTCCTCGCGGAGCGCGTCATCGCCCCGCAGTTCATCGAGCCGATCGCCGGCGCGACGCTGCGCCGCTTCAAGTCGATCGCCGAGGAGCCGGAGACCGGCTCGAGCGCGCTTCCTGACGGCGACAGGTCCCGCGCATGATCGCCCCGCCGCCGCGCCATCGCTGCGCCGTGACCGGCTTCGGGCTGATCACGCCGATCGGCACGGGCCGTCCGGCCTTCTGGCAGGGCATCCGCGACGGCCGCCGCGGCGTCGGGCCGATCACCCGATTCGATGCCTCGCCGCTTCGCACGCGCATCGCGGGCGAGGTGCCCGACTTCGATCCCGGCGCCCATTTCGAAGGAAAGCGCCGGCACCGCCTGGACCGGTTCGCGCAGTTCTCCATCGCCGCCTCGCGGATGGCCCTCGACGACGCGGGAATCGCCGTCGGAACCGGGCGCGGGGCGGTGCACCCCGAGGACGCGGCCGTCGCGATCGGTTCCGCCCTGGGGGGCGTCCCGTCGGCCGAGGCCGACCACGCCGCATTCCTCGCGACGGGACCGCGATCGGTGCCGCCCAGCCTGGCGCTCCGCGTCTTCGCCGGCGCCGGCGCCTGCCAGGTGGCGATCGAGATCGGCTCCCGCGGCCCCGCCATCGGCAACTCGAACTCCTGCGCCTCCGGCTCGATCGCGATCGGCGAGGGACTCCGCCTGATCCGGGACGGCCTGTCCAAGGTGGTGCTCGCGGGCGGCGTGGAAGCGCCGCTCGCCCCGCTCACCTTCACCGCGTTCGCGGTGATCCGCGCGATGTCGACGTCGAATGACGAGCCGCCGGAGGCCTCACGCCCCTTCGATGCCCGGCGGGACGGGTTCGTCATGGCCGAGGGCGCCGCGGTTCTCGTGCTCGAGGAGATGGGCCACGCCCTGGCGCGAGGCGCGCGCGTCTACGCCGAGGTCGCCGGGTTCGGCACGACCAACGACGCGCATCACATGACGGCGCCGCATCCCGAAGGGCGCGACGCCATCCGCGCGATGCGCCTGGCACTCCGGGACGCGGGGCTGTCCCCCGAGGAGATCGAGCACGTGAACGCGCACGGCTCCTCCACCCCGATGAACGACAAGGTCGAGACGATCGCGATCAAGGAAGTCTTCGGCGAGCGGGCCCGGCGGATCCCCGTGAGCGGCACCAAGGGGATGCACGCCCATGCCCTGGGAGCGTCGGGCGCGTTCGAGGCGGCCATCGCCTCCCTCTCGCTGGCGGAGGGGTACCTTCCCCGCACGGTGAATCTCCGCGTCCCCGATCCGGAATGTGACCTGGATTACGTTGCCGGGGGCGGGCGGAATGAGACGATTCGAACCGTGATCTCCAATTCGTTCGGGTTCGGAGGCACCAACGCGTGCCTCATCTTCCGCGCTCCGTAGGAGCGCGTGCTCAGGGGAGACGCCATGAAGCGATCGAAGCGTTTCGGGGGAAGGGGGAGCGTGGCCGTGGTCGCCCTGGCCCTGACCGCGGCTCTCGCCGGGTGCGGTACGTCCGGAGCCAAGATCGGCGTGCGGGAAGCGACCGCGCACGCGGATGCGGACGGCGTGCAGCGGGTGGTCGTCAACGTTCACTCGTTCTATTTCGATCCCAACCGGATCACCGTCGAAGCGGGGAAACCGGTCGACCTGACGCTCCACTTCAAGCCGCTCTTCACGCCGCACAACATGACGTGCGACGCGCGCGACGCCGGGATCGACATCGACAGGAGCGTCGGGATCATCTCCTTCAGCCACACGAAGCACGTGCGCTTCACGCCGACGAAGCCGGGGGAATACGACTTCTACTGCGGCGTGGACAGCCACATGAAGAAAGGGATGACCGGTACGATCGTGGTGCGCTAGCGGCCGGCCGTCGCCGCGCGCGGATCGAGCTTTGCCTTGGCGCGCAACGTCGCGGCGGTGACGTTCTTCGCCAGCCAGACGTCCTGGTCCTTCCCTTTCACGCGGACGAACCAGATCGATTTCCCGTCCGGCGACCAGGTCGGCTTTCCCGCGTCGCCGAACGACGTGACCGGGTAGAACGTGCCGGTCGCCACCTCGTAGACCCAGACGTCGTCGGTGGGCCCGACGCGGCGCTGCACGGCGATCCACTTGCCGTCGGGCGACCAGCTGGGCCAGATCTCCTCGGTCGGCTGCGACTCGGCGCCCTTGCCGGTGAGCTGCTGCTCGGCGCCCCCCGCGGTGGGCATCTTCCAGAGGTGATACGCGGTGAACATCGGGCCCTGCTGCATCGTCATGCCCGGCCCCACCTGCACGACTTTCGTCGTATCGATCGGCTTCGCGACGTACCCGATCCACTTGCCGTCGGGCGACCAGGTCGGGTGGCCGGGGCTGCCGTTGTTGTTCGTCAGGCGGCGCGCGGGGCGCTCCCCCGACTTCTCTCCCGCCGCGTCCATCAGGTAGAGGTCGAAGCCCCAGATCTGGCCCGGCTTCTGGCGATTGGAGGGAAAGACGATCTGCTTTCCGTCCGGCGCGTAGACCGCGAATCGGTTGCTCGCGCGCGCATCCGACATCGCGCGAGCCTCGCCTCCCTCCAGCGGCGCGCTATAGATGTTGTAGTCCTTGGTGCGGGTCGAGATGAAGAGGAGCGATTTCGAGTCGGGCGCCCAGGTGGGCGTCATGGCGCGCGCCGAAGCGGGATCGTGCGTGATCTGGCGGCCGCGATCGGCGCCGTCGATCGGCTTGATCCAGATCTGGCGAAGGGAGTCCTGGCCGCTCGTGTAGGCGAGCCATTTCCCGTCGGGCGAAGGGGTGGGATCGGTGTCGACGATCCCGGTGTCGGCCATCACCGGCACGCACGCGATGCTGTCGCCGGCGGCCGCCGCGGGAGGCGTGGCCCGCGCGGGACAGCCCAGCACGGCGGCGAGCAAGAGCGGCGCGCACCCGATCAGGACGCTCGAAACGAATTCCTTGTGACGCACGTCTTCCCTCCTCGTCAGGACCGGGGCGCGAACCCCTCGCCCACGGTCAGCACTTCGTAGGACGCGACGCCGAGCGCGTTCTTCCGGATCCGGCTCCAGGGCTGGTCCAGCACGTAGCACTTGAGCAGCGCGAGCACCACCTGATGGCTCACGACGGCGATCAGCCCCTCCTCGCCGGGGTGCTTCGCGACGATCTCCTTCATGGCGAGGACGGCGCGCTCGTGCACCGCCTCGAGCGGCTCGGCTCCGGGCAGGACGCAGCAGGTCGGATCCTCGCGCCAGCGCCGGTACAGCGCCAGGTCGGGCAGCTCCTCCTCCGAGAGCCCCTCCCACGCGCCGTGGTGGATCTCGTTCAGGCGGGGATCCACGTGAATGTTGAGGGAGTGCGGCCCGGCCACGTAGGCCGCGGTCTCCTTGGCGCGCGGGAGCGCGCTGGTGTAGACGGCGGCCAGCGGCACTTCCCAGAGGGAGCGCGCCAGCGCCTTCGCCTGGTCCCGCCCGGCGTCGTTCAGCGCGGGACCTTCCGAGCCCTGGACGCGCCGCTCGCGATTCCAGTCGGTCTCGCCATGCCGCACGAATACGATGTCGCGGCCGGCGGTCGTCGTACGCGCCTCAGAGGCGGCCGTCACGGACCAGGATCTCGGCGTTCAGGATGGCGGCGCCGGCAGCGCCGCGGATCGTGTTGTGCCCGAGCGCCTCGAATTTCCATTGGAGCACCGGGCAGGGACGGAGCCGGCCGACCGTCACGCCCATCCCCCGCTCGCGGTCGGCGTCCAGGCGCGGCTGGGGTCGGTCGTCTTCGGTGCGCACCGCGATCGGCTCGGAGGGCGCGCTCGGCAGGTCCAGCCTGGCCAGGGGGCGGAACGTGGCGAGCGTCTCGGCGATCTGCTTCCGGCTGGGTTTTCCGCGCAGGCGCAGGCTCACCGCTTCGAGATGGCCGTCGATCACGGGCACGCGATGGCACAGCGCGCTCACCGGGAAGGTGGCCGGCTCGATGCCGCGGCCGTTCAGGCTGCCCAGGATCTTCTGCGTCTCGCTCTCCATCTTCGGCTCTTCCCCGGGGACGAACGGGACGACGTTCCCGAGGATGTCGAGCGAGGGCACGCCGGGATAGCCCGCGCCGCTCGTGGCCTGGAACGTGGTCACGATCACCGCCTCCACCTCGAAGCGCTGGTGGAGCGGAGCCAGGGCCAGGGCCAGAACGATGGTCGAGCAGTTCGGATTCGTGACGATGCCGCCGTCGCCGTAGTGCTGGCGCTCGAGCAGCTCCAGATGGTCGCGGTTGATCTCGGGGATGACGAGCGGGACGAGCGGATCCATCCGGTGGTTCCGCGCGTTGGAGGAGACCAGGTGTCCTGCGCGGGCGAATTGCTCCTCCAGCTCTCCCGCCACCGATGCGTCCAGGGCGGAGAAGAGGAGATGCGAGGCCAGACGCTCGCGCGGTCCCTTCACGCGCAGAGCGCGCGCCGCGGCGGGAATCGCGGTCGGCAGCTTCCAGCGGCTTCCGGCCGCCTCTTCGTAGCGCTTTCCGGCGCTCTGGTCGGAGGCCATGACCTCGGCCAGCTCGAACCAGGGGTGGTTTTCGAGGAGCTGGATGAAGCGCTGCCCGACCGTTCCGGTGGCGCCGAGCACGGCGACCGGAATGCGCTTCGAGGGAGCGCCCCGGCGCACGGAGGGGCTGGAGAGCGGCTTCTT
>DATJEJ010000241.1:0-6315 GCA_035496795.1 Candidatus Omnitrophota bacterium | reverse complement strand
CATGACGAGAGTCTGGAGCGCGTCGTCACTCCTGGCCCGCGACAGGCTGACCCGCCTAGGTTGGAGTTCGCTAGCGATCGGCGCGCGGCAGAAGGATGTGCTCTTGGCAGGCGATACCGCCCGCGGCGCCAGGCCAATAATTTACCGCCGCTAGCGGCGGCAAATCTCGCGACAAATGTAGCCTTGATGCGACAAGCCTTGCGGCTTACGACTTCAGTCCGCCCTGTTCATAGAGATTACTTCTGCGAGCAGTACCCGACTTGCGCCAGCGCAGGTTGACCGTCGCTCGATCCCGACTTGCGCCAGCGCAAGTTGACCGACACGCTCCCGACTTGCGTCAGCTCAAGTTGACCGTGTGCCCGCGCTGGAACCTGCAAAACCCGCGACAAGACCCAGCAAAAAGGGCCCCGGAACACACCGAGACCCTCAGCCTTCCTCACCCGTAGAAAGCCGCCAGACCTACTTCACACCCTCATCCCGCTCGACGACCTCACCGACCCGATCCCGCACCTGCTGCATCAGCGTCGTCAGCTTCTCCAGCACGTACGTCGACTGCTTGGTGTTCTCCTCGATCGCCAGGATCACCTGGATCGACTGCGCGATCCAGAGCAGGTTCACGAAGATCAGCCCGCCCGAGGCGCCGTACTTGAGCCATTCGATCAGCTCCAGCTTGTCGCCGCTCATGACGCTCCGGGCGATCCCGACCGGCGTGACCACCACGATCAGCGCGAACACGAGCCACGCTCCGATCGTCATCGCCTTGGCCAGCCGGCGGAGCAGCCAGAAGCGCTTCTCGGGGATCATCGACATCAAACCTCCATGCGGTCGGCCACATCGCCGAGATATGGGATCCGGACCGTCTCGCCCGAGAGCGCCTTCGCGATGCCGTACAGGGCCACGCCCAGGAACAGGAGTCCCAGGGCCAGCCGCAGCACCGCGCCGGTGATCACGCCCAGGACCGGGATGCGTCCGAGCGATCCGTCCACGATGGCGATCGCGACGAGCGCCGCCGCTTCCGCCAGGAAGAGCACCAGCCCCTGGCGCGCGTGGAAGCGCACGAAGCGGTTCCGCGGCGCGTCGAGGAGTCCGATCAGGAAGAGTCCGGGGAGATAGGCGACCGCGGCGAGCGCCCGGCCGGTCTCGATCTCGCGCTCGGATATCGCTTCGTACGGCGGCCGTGTCGCCACGGGGGACGGATAGCACGCGGCCCGGGACCCGTCAAGCATGGGGCGTTCCGGCGTCTCCGATCGCGCCGCTCGGACCCGCCGCGTCGAACCAGCCCTCGTGGGGCGCGCGCTCCTCCACGGCTTCCCCGCGTCCGACCTCCAGACGCCACGCGCGCCTTCCCTCCGGCAGGAGCGCGAGCGGAATCCGGACGTCCACGGCTTCCCCGCGCTCGTAGGAGCCGCCGGAGGAGCCGTCCTCCCACGCGAGTGCGCCGCGATCGGCGCCATCCAGGGGAATCCGCCCCGATCGTTCTCCCGCCGCCAGCCTCAGCACGGCGCCCTCCCGCGAAGCCCCCGGGACCAGGCGGATCCGCACGAGAAGGTCGTCTCCTCTTATGCGCCACCGGATCCGTTCCAGGACTCCCGACACGCGATGCATCGAGCCCGACGCCCCCGCGGCCTCGTAGCGCGGCGCGCCGACCCACTCGGGCCCGTCCTCGCCCTCGCCCTGGTCCGCCGCCGCGCGGAGACTCTGCCGCAAGGCCGCGGGAGGCTCCACGCCCAGGGACGCGTAGACGCCGAGCAGGAGCCCTCGGAACAGCGCGTCGAAGACGTCCTTGTGATCGCTCTCGTGGTCGTCGCCGTACCACCAGAACCAGTCGCTCCCCTCCGCCGCCTGCAGCGCTTCGTGGACGTCGGCCGGAGCGTCGCCGCCGCGCGCGGCGAGGAGCGCGCGCGCGTCGCGCAGAGCGCACCAGGCGGCGTTCTTCTCGGGATGCCCGATCCAGATCGCGAGGTCGTCCCGGATCCAGGATCCCACCGGGACGTGCGCCAGCGTCTCCGAGGGCGGCATGAGCTCGAGCGCCTGGGAGACCGTGACCGCCTCGATCGAGGGATGAGCCTCGAGACGCTCGTAGAGCGCTTCGAGGAAGGGACGCCCGTCCTCTTCGTAGCCCTCCCAGCAGTTCTCGCCGTCCAGGATGACCGTCACGAGCGCCGGCCCCGATCCCTTGGCGTGCGCGGCCGAGGAGCGGATCTGCTCGATGAAATCCTCCGCCGCCTCCACGGCGTCCCAGCGCTGGTAGACGAACCCGATGCGGTCGGAGAGCGCGCGGTCGCGGAAGACCATCGCGAGCGGGCCGGCCGCCGTCTCGACGCGATAGGGCCGGCAGCGCGCGGCGGGCCAGTCGGGCGGATCGATGCCGTCCTCCTTCGCCAGCGCGCGGCGGAGCACCGTCTCGTCCGAGGCGGCCCAGGTGAACCCCTGCGCGCGGATCAAGCCGAGCGCCGCGTCGTTCACCGCGCCCTCCGGCGGCCACGTGCCGCGCGGCGGAGCGCCGAAGCGCCGCGCATGGCTCGCGCGGGCGCTCTTCAGCTGCGCCTCCGCTTCTTCCGGCGCGCGAAACGGCGGATCGGGGAGCGGGAATGCGGCGCCCGCCTCGCGTGGCGCGTCGCTGTCGGCGAGGAGCGGCAGGATCGGATGGTAGTGGGCGGAGGCGGCGATCTCGATCTGCCCCGCCGTGGACGCTTCGCGATAGGCGGGAATCACCGTCCCCGCGAGCGCGCGGCCCCAGTCGAGGAGGGCCTGCTTCTCCGCTTCCGTATACCCCTCCCCTTTCGCGAGGAGGGATCGGAGCGGCTCTTCGGCGGCGTAGGAGGGATCGGTCCAGGCCAGGTGGAACCAGACCTGTAAGTCGCGCACCTCGGCCTCGGTCAGCGGCGCGCCGCCGGAGCGCTCCTCCCCCGCGCGGCGGAGAAGCTCACGATAGCGCGGCCGCGGCTCCAGCATCCGCTCGCGGTGCACCGAGAAGAAATCGCGGAGCAGCGCCGCGCGGTCTTCGGGCATCAGCGCGGCGGGCTCCATGCGGGCGAGGCGCAGGGCCTCGTCTTCGTCCCCCGCCGCGATCCGCTCGAGCTGATCGAGCAGGACGGGGGTCAGGTTGAACGTGCAGCGGACCCGCGGGTAGGCGCGCAGAAGGTCCACCATGTCGCGGTAGTCCTTCGTCGCATGGAGGCGCGTCCAGGGAAGGAGCGAACGCCCGGACCGGGGGTCGCGGTAGCTCGGCTGGTGCATGTGCCAGACGAGCGCCAGCAGGATGGGCCGCGCCGGCATCGGCGCCGGTTCAGGGCGCCGCGGGAGCGGTGACCGAGAGCTCTCCCAAGTGCGTGTTGGCCGCGTCCTTGATCGGCACCTCGGCGCCCGGCAGGGTCGCGGTCTTCTGGTAGATCTCCATGGCCTTCCGGGTCTGCCCGGCGCGCAGGAGGCTTCGCGCTTCGGACAGCATGGCCCGCCCGCGATCGTTGTCGCTGGTGGCGCGCTCCGCCGACTTGGCATAGGCGTCGGCCGCGGGCACGAACTGCCCCCCGTCCTCGAGCGCCGAGCCCAGTCCGAGATAGCCGGCGCGCTCGAGCGTCTTGTCGCCGCCAGCCTTGTCCACGAACTTCTGGTACCAGGTGGCCGCTTCCTTGGGATTGCGCTGCGTCATCATCGCGTCGCCGAGGAGGAGCATGGCGTCGCGAGCCGCCCGGGTCCCCGGAGAGTTGTCGACCAGCTCCTTCAGCATCGGCGCCGCGGACTGTGCGTCGCCCTGCGTCAGCGCCACCTGCGCGCGGAAGAGGTCGCCCATCGCGCGCTGCTCGGCCTGCGCCCGGGTGCGGAGGACGAAGAAGACGAGCAGGGCGAGAACAAGAATCCCGCCGGCGGCGATCAGGATGGTCCGTCCGAAGCGCTCCCAGACCTCGGTGGCCCGGAACGCCGCCGTGACGAGCGGATCCTCCTTCATCTGCCGCTTGGTGAGCTTCTGGTGCTTCACGAGATGGGTCGACATGGCGCGAGACTCCAAGGGATGAGCGTCGAAGACGAGTCGTCGAGTCTACCCCGGCGGCCGGGGGGTGTCAAACGGGCGGGAGCAGGGTGATCAGCGCGGCGGCCACGAGCCGCGCCTCGGTGTCGAAGGCGCGCTGCCGCACGGCCGCCGCCAGCTTCCGCTCCCAGTCCTCCTTCAGCTGCAGCATCCGCCCCGCCTCGCCGTCCTCGGGACGCCGGCGCCTGCCCGCGCGCTCCTCGGCGATCAGCGAGCGGAAGTGCACGCTCAGCGTGCGCATCTCGCGATGGAGCTCGCGCCGCACGCGGTCCTCGTGCGGGCGGAGCCGCGTCCGGATCCGAAGCTCGAGCTGCCGGAGCGCGCGATGCCAGGCGCGCGTGAGCCGCTCGGGATCGGGGGTGTCGAGGAGGTCGGCCTCCTTCTCGGTCGGAGCGCGCAGCACCCCGTCGCGCGGCGCGCGGACCCCGCTCGTGGCCGCGACCGGCAGGGTCTGCGCGAGCAGCTCTTCGGGGAGGTCGTCGCTGCCGTACCGGATCCGCCAGTGGAGCCGGACCCATTGCGGCGGCGCCTCGGCTCCCTTGGGAAGCGGCGCGCGCGCGACCAGCCGCGTCACCGTGCCCATCGAGCGCCCGATCAGGAGGATCCGCTCGGTCATCGCGGCGTCGGCCTCGGCGCCGCGCGCGGCGCGCCCGGCCGGCGAGGCCACCAGGCGCACCCGGTCGGTGCCGAGCTCCTTGGCGAGCGGCTCGGGAAGCGACGCTTCCCACACGCCTCCCCCGCGGCGCGCCACCTCGGCGCCCCGGGTCTCGAGGATGGCCGCCAGGATCTCGGGCAGCTCGGCGCGCGGCCCCTCGCCCGATCGCTTACGTGCCGCCATTGTCCTCTCCGTCGAGAAGCTTCCGGTCGAGATCCTCGACCGCCTCGTAGCGCTTGCGTCCCACCAGGAGCGCCGCGCCCAGCTTGCTGAACTCGCGCTCCAGGTCCCGGTCGCCTTTCGCGTTCGCCCAGATCGTGAAGACGGCGTCCTCGAACGACCCGGCCTCGGCGTAGGGGCCGAGCACCATGTCCAGGTCCCCGATCACGGCGCGGAAGAGGTTGATCTTCTCGTGCACGATCTCCAGCACGTAGTTCTCGACGGTGTTCTTCGCCGTGAAGTTGAACACGCGCACGTCGTGCGTCTGCCCCAGCCTATGGAGGCGTCCGATCCGCTGCTCGATCCGCATCGGGTTCCAGGGCAGGTCGTAGTTCACGAGGTAATGGCAGAACTGGAGATTGCGTCCTTCCCCGCCGGCCTCGGTGCTCACGAGAACCCGGGCCCGCTCGCGGAACTGCTCGATGGCAGCCTCCTTCTCGCGCAAGGAGAGCGCGCCGTGGAAGACCGCCACCTTGATCCCGAGGTGACGGAGCGTGCGCGCCAGATACTCGAGCGTGGCGCGGAACTGGGTGAAGATGACGAATTTCTCCCGCGAGCCCGCGACCAGGCGCGTGATCCCGTCCATCTTGGAATTCTTCTCGATCGCCCGCGCCTGGCGCAGGAGCGCCTCCATCTCGGTGCGCTCGAGACCCGGCCCTTCGCGGGCCAGGAGCTTGCTCAGGGTCGGAATCGCGGCGAACGTGCTCGAGCCCATCTCCTTCTGCAGCGTGAGGAGCGTGAGCTTGATCGCGCCGCGGCGCGGCTCGCGGTGCGCGTGGAGCACCCGCCGCACGAACTTGGTCACGTCGTCGTACAGCTCCCGCTCCGCGTCGGAGAGGTCGAAGAGGACGTTCGTGACCTCGCGCCGCGGAAAGCGAATCGAGGTGCTGGCGCGGGTGGTGCGGATCATGGTCTCCGAGAGAAGCGCCGCCAACCGGCCCGTGTTCTGCGGCATGCGCTTGTCGCCCCGGCGCATGAACTCCCTCCCGAACGTGCGGTAGGTGCCGAGGAGGCCGGGCCGCAGGAGCTGGACCAGGTTGTAGAGCTCGTGGAGATCGTTCTGCACCGGCGTGGCGGTGAGGAGGAGGATGTAGCGTGGCGCCAGCCGGTCCAGGAATTTCCACGCGAGGGTCTTCTGGTTCTTCAGGCGGTGCGCCTCGTCCACCACCACCAGGTCGAAGGAGGCCGCCGCCACCTTGTCGCGATGGCGGAGGAGCTTCGCCGTGTCCATCGAGGCGAGGAGAAGCGGCTCCTCCCACCAGGCCGTCCCGTGCTTCAGCACCGCGAACTCCAGATCGAACTTGCGGCGCAGCTCCTGGTCCCACTGCTCCACCAGCGAGGCGGGGACCAGGATGAGGGCGCGCTGCACGAGCCCGCGCAGGAGGTACTCCTTGAGGATGATCCCGGCCTC
>DATJEJ010000240.1:0-3482 GCA_035496795.1 Candidatus Omnitrophota bacterium | reverse complement strand
CTTCTTGTCGCCGTCCAGGTCGGCCGAGATCTCGCGCCGGTAGGGCCAGGACGCGACCTCGGCGGCCTTGATGCGCGCCGTGTCCACCGGGGCCTCCGTCGATACGGGGACCCGGCCGTCGCGCTTGGAGCAGGCGGGAATGGCCAGCGCCGCGAGGAGCAGCACGAAGGCGGCGCCGGGGACGCGCGCCGCCTTCATCGTCGAACCACCCAGGCTGACGCCCATCAGTGGCCGCCCGGGTGCGTCATTCCTTCGGGGGAGAATGCCTTCGCGATCTGCTCCTCGGTGAGCAGCTTCCGATCCCGCACGATCTGCACGACGGTCTTTCCCGTCTTGGCCGACTCTTTCGCGACCTCCGCGGCCGCGAGGTAGCCGATGTAGGGGTTCAGCGCGGTCGCGACCGAGATCGAGCGGTCGAAGTAGCCGCGGCAGACCTCCTCGTTGGCGGTGATCCCGTCGACGCACTTCTCGCGCAGGGCCTTCATCGCCGGGGCGAGGATGTGGAGCGATCGGAGCAGGTTGTGCGCGATCACCGGCATCATGACGTTCAGCTCGAGCTGTCCCGCCTGCGCGGCATAGGCCACCGTGGCGTCGTAGCCCAGCACCTGGAAGCAGACCATGTTCGTCATCTCGAGCATCACCGGGTTCACCTTGCCCGGCATGATCGAGGATCCCGGCTGCACGGTGGGAAGGACGATCTCGTTGAAGCCGGTCGTCGGCCCGCTCGCGAGGAGCCGCAGGTCGTTCGCGATCCTCGTCAAGTCGAGCGCGAAGCCGCGGAGGTCGTTCGAGAGCCGGACGAGCGGCGCCATCGACTGCATCGCCTCGAAGAGATTCGGCGCGGGAACAAAGGGCGCGCCCATCATCGAGGCGAGCTGGGCCACGGCCCGCTCGCGGTACTTGGGGTGGGCGTTGATCCCGGTGCCCGCGGCGTTCCCGCCGAGACCCAGCGGGAGCAGCCCCGCGCGGCTCCGCTTCACCGACTCCGCCCAGCCGTCGATCGCGACCTGGTAGCCGCTGAACTCCTGGCCGAGCGTGATCGGCACCGCGTCCTGAAGATGGGTGCGTCCCGACTTGAGAATTCCCGAGAAGGCGCGCGCGCGCTCGCCGAAGGAACGCCCCAGAGCTTGCATCTCCTCGACGACGGGGCCGGTCAGCACGTAGGCCGCGAGGCGGATGGCGGTGGGGATCACGTCGTTCGTGGACTGCGCCATGTTCACGTGATCGTTCGGGCTCAGGAGCTTGGTGTCGCCCCGCTCGCCGCCCAGGAGCTCGGCGGCGCGGTTGGCGATCACTTCGTTCACGTTCATGTGGAACGACGTGCCGGCGCCCGCCTGGTAGGCGTCCACGACGAACTGGTCGTCATGCTTGCCGGCCAGGATCTCATCGCCCGCGCGCACGATGGCGTCGGCCTTCTTCGCGTCCAGCGCGCCCAGCTCGGCGTTGGCGCGCGCGGCCGCGATCTTGATGCGCGTCACCGCGCGCACCATCTCGGGGTGGAGCCGCTCGCCGCTGATCGGGAAGTTGGCGACCGCCCGGGCGGTCTGGACGCCGTAGTAGGCGTTCGCGGGGACTTCGAGGGAACCGAGGGAATCGCGTTCGGTGCGGGTGCCGCCGCGGGATGCCGCGGCGCTCATGGTCTCGACCATCGAGGGTCTTTGCCTCTCGGCCGGAGTCTACACATGCACCAGGTCCTCGGCCGATAGCTGGACCTGGCGCCCCCATATCTCGGTGAAGGAAGCGGCCAGGCGCGCCGCCACCTCCTCGCGCGGCGGCGCCGTCCCCAGGAGCGAGGCCAACGACCCCACGCCCAGGTGGCGGATACCGCACGGATGGATCCAATCGAAATGGGCCAGGTTGGGATTCACGTTGAGCGCGAAGCCATGGAAAGCGATCCAGCGGCGCACGGCCACGCCGATCGCGGCGATCTTGCGCGGCCCGACCCAGACGCCCGTGTAGGGCGGCCGCCGTTCGGCCGGCAGGCCGTACGAAGCCACGGCCCGGATCACCCCTTCCTCGAGGTCGCGGAGGTAGCGATGGAGATCGCGCCCGCAGGGAAGGTTGTCGAGCGCCACGACCGGATAGCCGACGAGCTGCCCCGGGCCGTGATAGGTCACGTCGCCGCCGCGCTCCACCGCGACCACCTCGACGCCCCGGAGTTGATATTCGGCGGCCGAGAGGCGCAGGTTCGAGTCCTTGCCGGCGCGTCCCACCGTGATCACGGGATCGTGCTCGACGAAGTAGACGCAGTCGGGGGCGCGGCCGGCGGCGCGCGCTTCCACGGCGCGGCGCTGGAACTGCAGGGCGGCCACGTAGGGCACGCGGCCCAGATCGTAGGCGGGGATCGGGGAGCGCGGGCCGTAGTCGGGCGGCTCGTACGGCCTGGCCGCGGGGTGTTCCACCACCCCGCGCGCGCTGGACGAGCCCCCCGGGAGGATCATGGCGTCGAGTCTACACCGCGTCGAGGAGCCAGCTCTCCGGATCCTCGAGCAGCTCCTTCACCCGGTGGAGGAACTGCACCGCGGGGGTGCCGTCCACCAGCCGGTGGTCGAAGGAAAGAACCAGCGTCATCATCCAGCGCACCACGATGCGGTGGTCGCGGACGACGGGGCGCTCCTCGATCAGGTGCACGCCCAGGATGCCGACTTCCGGCACGTTGATGACCGGGACCGACGAGGTGGCGCCGAACATGCCGGCGTTGGTGATCGTGAAGGTGCCGCCCTGGATGTCGTCCAGCGTCAGCTTCTCCGCCCGGGCGCGGGCGCCCAGGTCCTCGATGTCGGCGGCGATCTGGAGCAGGTTCTTTCGGTCGGCGTCGCGCACGATCGGAACGATCAGCCCCTGGTCGCGATGCACGGCGATCCCGATGTTGTAGTACTTCTTGTAGTGCACCTCGGTGTCGGTCATCGAGGCGTTCAGGATCGGGTGCTCCTTCAGCGCCCGAACCACCGCTTTCACGATGAACGGCATGTAGGTCAGCTTGACGCCGTACTCCTTCTGCACGCGCTCCTTCAGCCGTCCTCTCATGTCGACCAGCGCGGTCATGTCCACCTCGTCCGCCACGGCGCAGTGCGCGGCCGTGTGGCGCGCCTTCACCATGTTCTGCGCGATCATCTTCCGCACGTTGGTGAGGGGCTCGACGGCTTCCTCGCGCGTGCCGGGCGCGGCGAACATGGGGGCCGGGATCGCCTTGGTCGGCTGGGATTGCGGCGAGGCCGGCGCGGGCTCGAAGCGGTCCATGCGACCCGGAGCCATGGCGGGAGCGCCGCGTCCGGGCGCCGAGGCGGCGACCTTCCGCGCCTCGAGGTAGGTGAGCACGTCCTCGCGCGTCACGCGGCCGCCCATGCCGGACCCGCGGATCTGCGCGACGTCGACGTCGTTCTCCTTGACCCGCTTCCGCACCGCGGGGGAGAGGCGCTGGCCGTCTTCATGGGGCGCCACGTGCGGCGCCACGTTGTTGGTGGCGGGGCCCCCCGCGGGAC
>DATJEJ010000239.1:0-2806 GCA_035496795.1 Candidatus Omnitrophota bacterium | reverse complement strand
TCGGCGGTCCTCTCCGGAATCAAGGAAGTGCGCGACCTGATGCTGCAGGCTGCCGCCGGCAAGCGCGCCTCGGGACGCCGCACGATCGTCTTCGTGGACGAGATCCACCGCTTCAACAAGGCGCAGCAGGATGCCTTCCTGCCGCACGTCGAGGATGGGACGATCGTGCTGATCGGAGCCACGACCGAGAACCCCTCGTTCGAGGTGAACAACGCGCTCCTCTCGCGGATGAAGGTGATCGTGCTCGGCATGCTCCCGCCCGAGGCGCTGGAGCGGATCCTGCGCCGCGCGATCCAGGATTCCGAGCGCGGGCTGGGCGGGTCCGGCGTCTCCGCCGGCGACGAGGAGGTCCGGCTCGTGGCCTCGCTCTCCGGGGGGGATGCCCGCGTGGCGCTCCAGACCCTGGAGAACGCGGCGGCGCTGGCGTCGCGGCGGAAGCCGCGCGCGATCTCGGGCGAGGACGTGCGGGAGGCGGCGCAGCGGCGCGCCCTTCCCTACGATCGAGCGGGGGAGGAGCACTACAACATCATCTCGGCGCTCCACAAGGCGCTGCGGGGGAGCGACCCGGACGCGGGGCTCTACTGGCTCGCGCGCATGCTGGAGGCGGGGGAGGACCCGCTGTACGTGGCCCGGCGCCTGATGCGCTTCGCGTCGGAGGACGTGGGGCTGGCCGATCCCGACGCGCTCCGCCTCTCGGTCGCCGCCAAGGACGCGGTCCACTTCCTGGGCATGCCGGAGTGCAACACCGCACTCGCGCAGCTCGTGGTCTATCTCGCGCTCGCGCCCAAGAGCAACTCGGTCTACATGGCTTACGGCGCGGCGGCCAAGGACGCGCTGGAGAAGCCGCCCTACCCGGTGCCGCTCCACATCCGGAACGCGCCGACGCCGCTCATGAAGGGGCTGGGCTACGGCGCGGGCTACCAGTACGCGCACCAGCACGAGGGCGCGATCGACGCGCAGCGGTACTTCCCGGACGAGATGGGGTCGCCGCGCTACTGGCAGGGCGTGCCGCGCGGGGCGGAGAAGGAGCTGGCGGAGCGGCTGGAGCGCATCCGGAAGGAGAAGGAGCGCCGCGCGGGGAAGGAGCCGTGTTAGCTTCCGGCGCGTGACCCTTCCCAAGGCCGCCCACTGGAAGAACGTCGGCTATCTCCTCTCGGTCGAGTGCTTCTGGGGCATCTCCCTCGCTCTCATCTCGATGGTGGCGATCCTCCCGGTCTTCCTCACGCACCTGGGAGCGAGCAACGCCGCGCTCGGCATCCTTCCCGTCGTGTGGATCCTGGCCTCGTCGTTCCCGGGGATCTTCGCCTCGCACTACACGTCGAACCAGGCCCACCGGAAGCGCGCCGTGATCCTGCTCCACGTCGTGGCCGCGGTCCCGTGGCTCTTCATCGCGGCCTGGTTCGGGCTGATGCCGCGGCCCTCGCCCCCGGTCGACATCGCGGTCTTCATCGCGACCTGGGGGCTCTCCTGGGTGTGGATGGGATTCACGATCCCGGTCTGGATCAACTTCGTCGGCAAGGTGACGCGCGCGGAGATGCGCGCCCGCTCCTTCGCGACGATCTTCTTCTTCCAGACGCTGATGGGCGCCATCGGCGGGTGGGCCGCGAGCCGCGTGCTCGGCTCGGGGCTGCCGTTTCCGGCCAACTACGCGTTCGGCTTTCTCATCGCGGGAATCTGCATGGCCCTGGGCGCGGTCTTCTTCCTTCCGGTGCGGGAGGAGGCGGGCGCGGTCAGCGAGCCGGGGCAGCCGTGGCCCACGGTCGTGAAGCATGTGCGCGAGATCTGGGCGGATCGCGCCGGGATCCGCGTCTATCTCTGGATTCTCTTCCTCACGACCGGCTGCTACCTGCTGATCACCTACTACCCGGTCTTCGCCGAGCGGCGCTTTCACCTGACCGCGCGCGATTCGGCGCTCTATACCGCGCTCTGCATGGCGGGACAGATGGTGGGGAGCGTCCTGACGGGCTTGATCGGCGACCGGTTCGGCTACGCGCGGGTCTCGCTCATCGCGACGGTCGCGCTCGTGATCGGGCTGTCGCTCGCCATCTGGAGCGGGCATCCCGCCGTCTATTACGTCACGGCGTTCGTGCTCGGCATCTTCCTGGTCGCCGACCGCATCGCGCTCTACAACCTATCCATGGCGTTCAGTCCGCACGAGGACAACACGGCCTACCTGGGCATCGTGCCCGCGATGGTGGCGCCGCTCTCCGCGGTCGTCGCCGGCCTTTCGGGCACCCTGATCGACCAGTTCTCGTTCGTGCCGGTGGCCGTGGTCGGCCTGGCCGGCGCCGCGGTCGCGCTCGCCCTCGCGCTCTTCCGGCTTCCCGAGCCGCGGTTTTCCCTCGCAGGAAGGAGGAACTCTTCGTGAAGCGGCGCTCCGCACGGTTCGATGGGCCCTCGCTCTCGGCGGCGACGTTGATCGCGCTCCTCACGCTCGCGGCCATGCCCGCCGCGGCGCTCCCGCTCTACGCCTCCCGCGAGGGGGACGTCTGCCAGACCTGTCACGTGGATCCGAACGGGGGAGGGATCCGGAACGAGTTCGGCTTCTCGTACGAGAAGAACCGGCATTCGGCCGAGCCGGAGGAGCGATGGGCCGCGATGACGGTGAAGCCGAAGCTGAACGATTGGATCACGCTGGGGCTGGACATCCGGATGATCTACGACGCCATGCATGAGAACGGCAGCGATCGGACCCTCTCAAGGTCGACCTTCTTCCCGATGGAGGGACAGGTCAACCTCGCCGTCGTTCCGCACGAGCATCTCACGCTCGTCGCGAGCCACGGGTTGGTCGTGGACGAGCCTGGCT
>DATJEJ010000238.1:0-9048 GCA_035496795.1 Candidatus Omnitrophota bacterium | reverse complement strand
CTCGATCGGATCACGACCATCAAGGCGTCGATCGCGCGGACCAAGGCGCGCATCGATGAGCTGGACGCGAGGCTGAAGCACAACGGCATCCGGATGGCGAGCATGAAGCGGATGATCGAAGGCCTCAAGGAATCGGTCCAGTACCGAGAGGACAAGATCGCCCAGCTGTCGACCCAGGTGGACACGCTTCGGACTCGCGTGACCGGACTCAAGTTCGAGATCCAGGGACAGCAGGAGGCCCTGCAGCGGAACCAGGAGGAGCTCCTGGCCCGGCAGAAGGAGCTGGCGACCATCTACTACACCATGGGGACCAAGGACGAGCTGAAGAACGCCGGCGTCGTGCAGCCCAACGGTGGCGTGCTCGGCGTGGGCAAGACCCTCAAGGTGTCCGGCAGGTTCGAGGAGGCCGCTTTCTCCCCGCTCAACACGGACGAGCAGAACGTGATCCAGATCCCCGCGAAGAAGGGGAAGGTCCAGATCCTGAGCGCCCAGCCGCCGGGCAGCTACTCGCTGACCAAGGTGGGGAAGGACATGGTCGAGCTGCACATCCTCGACCGGACCGAGTTCCGGAAGATCAAGCACCTGGTCATTCTCAAGGCATAGCCGTCAGGCAGAGCGAAGCCGCCGCGCCGGCTTCGTCCGACGCGGCAGAGCGGGCGGGTGTCCCTCACGGGCGCCCGCCCGTTTCGCGTCCGGGGACATCGGGGGCATCGGGCCGGACCGTCAGGCCTCGGAGCTGTTCTCGCGAATCGCCGTGATCACGGCGTGCCCCGCGTGGAAGACGGCCGACAGCGGGTGCCGATTCAGGCTCAGCTCCTCGTCGGTCGCCTCGATCCCGAGCGTTCCCTCGAAGGTCCTCACGTAGAGCCGCACGCGCCCGATGCGCGGCGTGGGCGTGCTGTCCACGGCAGGGATGGCCGGGGCATGCGCCTCGGTCGCGTCCAGGAACGCTTCCGCCGCCTCGCGCACGGCGGCGTTCTCTCCGGCCCCGATCACCCCGCCGCCGTTACTGAAGTAGAGGCTCGTCGTGCCGTCGGCCAGCGCGAGCAGCGTGGCGATGCCGGTGGCGTAGCCCAGCTCCATGATCGCGCCCCAGACGCGGGGGCGCGCTTCGGTCGGCTCGAGGTCCAGGTCCTCGGCCGTGGCGCTCAGGGCATAGGCGCGCAGCTGGCGCATCATTCCGGCGGGATCGGTCATGGCCGGATCATAGCAGCGGGATTCCGCGGCAAATCGCGCTTCCTCGCGGGGCGCCCGCCGGTTAGCCTCGGCCCCCGATGCCCCTCTGCCCCTCCTGCCAACGCGAGGTCGTGCCGCCGGCCCGCTTCTGCGCCGAGTGCGGCGCGGCGTTGACCGCGGCCGGCGCGACGCGGTCCTCGCCCGACTCGCATCCCTCGTCGCACAGCTCGTCGTCCATCCACGGGCGCTTCGAGCCCGGCACGCGGCTGGGAACGCGATATCGCGTCGTCGGGCTCCTGGGCCGGGGCGGGATGGGGGAGGTCTATCGGGCCGACGACCTGGAGCTGAACCAGTCGGTCGCGCTCAAGTTCCTGCCCGAGAAGGTGGCGCGGAACCCTTCCGATCTCGCCCGGCTCCGCCAGGAAGTGCGGATCGCCCGCCAGATCGCGCACCCGAACGTCTGCCGCACCTACGACATCTCCGAGGCCGGCGGCCAGGTCTTCGTGGTGATGGAGTACGTGGACGGCGAGGATCTCGCGTCGGTGCTTCGCCGCCTGGGGCGGCCGACCCCGGACAAGGCGCTCGAGATCGCCCGGCAGCTCTGCCTGGGGCTGGGCGCGGCGCACGAAAACGGCGTCCTCCATCGCGATCTCAAGCCCGCGAACATCATGATCGACGGCCGCGGACGCGTCCGGATCACCGACTTCGGCCTGGCGGGAACCGCCGAGGAGCTGGCGGCCGATCCGGGAACCTCGGGCACGCCGGCGTACATGGCGCCCGAGCGGCTTCGCGGCGGGAGCGCCACGGCGCAGAGCGACATCTTCGAGCTGGGCCTCGTGCTCTACGAGCTGTTCACGGGAAAGCGCGCGACCGCCGCGACGCCGCGTCCCGATTCATCGCGCCCCGACAGCGACAGCGCGCCGCGCACTCCGTCCAGCCTGGTGGCCGGCGTCGACCCGGTCGTCGAGCGCGTCATCTTGCGCTGCCTGGAGCGCGATCCCTCGCGCCGCCCCCAGTCGGCCTACGCGGTCTTCGGCGCGCTCCCCGGCGGCGATCCGCTCGCGGCCGCGGTCGCCGCGGGGGAGACCCCTTCGCCCGAACTGGTCGCGAACGCGGGGGTCGAGGGGAGCGTGCGGCCCCTGTACGCGGGTCTCCTCGTGGTGGTCGCGGTCGGGGCGCTTCTCGGCTTCTCCGCGATTCAGACCCCCCTGTTTCGAGGGATCGGGAAGTCTCCCGACCTTCTGTCGGTCCGAGCCGACGAAATCGTGGCCCGGCTCACGGGAGACGCTCCACCCAAGTACACCGTCGACGGGATGCGCTATGGGCCGAAACCCGACACGGCACGCGCGGTGCAATTCTGGAAACGATGGAGCCCGATGCCTTACGTGCCGTCGGACATCCACGCCCCCCGGGCCGGACTGCAGGACCCGCCCCAGGCCTATCCGGGCAGCGCGACGGTCCTCCTGGACCTGCAGGGACGTCTCATCGCGCTGGACGCGCTGCGACCCGACAGCCTGCCTGCCGCGCCCCGGCGAACCGCGGATTGGGGCGCCGTCGTTCTCGACGCCGCCGGGCGCGATCCTGACCATGTCGTCGCGGTCGCGCCGCCCTCCGCGTTCCTGGCTCGCGCCGACTCCGTCCGGGCCTGGCGACTCTCCGACTCGACCGCTCCCGAGACGACCCTCGCGGCCGCCGCGCTTCGCGGGCGCGTCGTCCGGGTGGAGACGTTCGCCAAGGGCCACCCGCTGGGCCGTCTCGCCGTCGTGCCTCACGATCCGCCCCCCACGTTCCAGATGTGGGTCGAGATCCTGCTGCTCTGGGTGATGCCGCTGCTGGGGAGCATCATCCTGGCGCGGCACAACCTGCGCTCCAAGCGCGGCGACCTACGCGGCGCGATGGCCATCGGGATCGGCACCGCGGTGCTCTACCTGCTCGCCCATCTCTTCTCGGCGAATCTCGGGGAGATCGGCCTCCTCTCGATCCTGCTCGGGGGGTCGGCGGGAGCGCCGCTGGGCCACGCGCTGGTACACGGGGTCACCATGGCGCTCGCCTACCTCGCCATCGAGCCGTACGTTCGGAAGCTGTGGCCGAGCGTGCTCGTGTCGTGGGCCCGGCTCGTCGCGGGCCGGCTCCGGGATCCGATCATCGGGCGGGACGTCCTGATCGGCGTGGCGTTCGGATCGGCGAGCACCCTGCTCAGTCTGGGCGTGCAGCTCCTGGAGCGGAGGCTTGGATTCGCGATCGATCCCCCAAGCCTCACCAGCTTCCTGCTCGAGACCATGACCCATCCGCCCTCGCTGCTGGCCAACGTGTGCATGGCGCTCGGGGTGGCGACCTTGCGCGCCACCCTGTTCTACACGATCCTGGTCATCTTCCGGTTCGTGCTGCGTCGCAACCTGCTGGCGGCGATCGCCACCATCGTGGTCTTCCTCTTTGCCTTGAGCGACTTGAGCTCCAAGGCGCTCGCGTTCGACCTGCTCGCCGGGGCCCTCATCTGGACGACGGGCATGATGATGGCCCTGCGCTTCGGCTACGTCGCCACCCTGGTCTCGCTCTTCACCGGCCTGTTCGTCGAGAGCCAGGCCTTCTCGCTCGATTTCAGCTCCTGGGTCGCTCCGCAGACGTCGTTCGGGTGGGCCATCGTGCTGGCGCTCGTCGGCTATGGGTTCCTCACGGCCGTGGCGGGACACTCCCTGTTCCGCGATCCGTTGAGCGATCCGATCGCGACGGCGGTGCGGCCGAAGGCCGCGCCCTGACGGGCGCCGATGCGAACGACCCCGAAAGGCAGCGCCCGGACACGACCCGGCGCGCCTGAAGCGGGCCTGTTCCGCCGATCCTGGGTCGCCCCGCTCGCGCTTCTCCTCCTCACGGCGCTGATCTACGCGCGCTCGCTGGGCACGCCGATCCACGACTGGGACGACAACATCTACTTCTTTCGCGACGCCCGGGTGGAGCAGCCCTCCGCCGAGAACCTGCGCCGCATCCTCACCCAGCCCTTCTTCTCGAACTACCATCCGGTCACGACGCTGACGATCGCGTTCGATCGGGCGGTCTGGGGGACGTGGGTGCCGGGCTTCCACCTGACGCAGCTCTTCTTCTATGCCGGCGGGGTGCTGGGCATCTATTTCCTCTTCGCGGCCGTGCTCCGCCGGCGCGCGGAGGCCTTCGCGGCCGCGGCGATCTACGCGGCGCACGCGGTGCACGTGGAGTCGGTGGCCTGGCTCGCGTCGCGTAAGGACGTGGTCTGCCTCTTCTTCTACGTGTTCGCGCTCCTCGCCTACGTCCGCTACACGGATGCGACGACGCATCGCTGGCGGCCGTACGCCCTTTCGATCCTGTTCGCGGGCCTGGCCATGCTGTCGAAGGGCTACGCCGTGATCCTCCCCGCGCTCTTCTTCGCGTACGATCTCTGCTTCGCGCCGCGGATCGGCCGCCGCCAGTTCCTGGACAAGATTCCGTTCGCGGCCCTCACGGCGGCGATGACCCTCTTGACGGTCTACGCCCAGGACAAGCAGAGCGGGCTGGTCGACCTCTCGCTCACGCTGGGGCAGCGGGTCCTGAGGCTCGGGGAAGTGCTGGCCCTCTACGTCGGCCACACCCTCCTTCCGATCCGCCTCTCGGCCATCTACACGACGGGCATCACGCCGCCCAAGACCGCGCTCGCCCTGCTGGGCCTCGCCCTGGCCGCGGCGATGGCGGTGGGATTCCTGGCCTGGCGCCGCAAGCGCCCCGTGGCGGCGTTCGGGATCGCGCTCTTCGCGCTGCCGCTCGCGACGGTGATGAACGTCTACTACACGCTCCGGATCTGGATGACCGACCGCTACCTCCTCTTTCCGACGATCGGCTCGTCGCTCTTCCTGGTCGCGATGGCGGCTTCGCTCTACCAGGCGAAAGGGGCGCGGGTGGATCCGCGCCGGGCCGGTCTCCGCCGCGGCTTCGCCTGGGCGGCGGGGCTGGTCGTCGCGCTCTACGCCGCACTCACGGTCGCGCGGATCGGCATCTGGAGCAGCGACCTCGCCCTGTGGAGCGACGTGGTCCGCCGGCAGCTCGATCTGCCCGGCTCGGGCCCGGTGACCGCGGCGGCCGTGGCCCGCGCGACGGAGCGGCTGCCCGACCCCGGACCGCTCGTGGCGCTTCGGCGCGCCTATGACGCCCGGGGCAATCGCGAGGAGGCGGCGCGGCTGGAGAGCCTGGCCGACAGCCTGAGCGGCGGAGAGGACGAGCACAGCATGATGCGCCTCGCCCGGCTGGACCTGGTCGCGGGGCGCTACCAGGACGCCCTGTCCCGGCTGCGCCCGGTCGCGGCGGGGCGGACCTGGTTCGCTCCGCTCGCGACGTTCCGGATCGGCGTGGCCGAGGAGAAGCTGGGGCACGCCGACGCCGCTCGCCAGGCCTACGACCGCGCGCTCGCCATGTATCGCGAGTTCAACCAGCCCGCCACCGACGCCTACTTCGAGGTGGGGACGATGGAGTATCTCGCCGGGAATTATCCGAGAGCGGCCGAGTGGTACCGCCTGGCCAGCCGGGAATCGCCGCGGGAGGCCGACGCGATCTTCCACCTGGCGCTGGCCCTCCAGATGAGCGGGAGGGTTCCGGAGGCGATGGCCCTCTACCAGCGGATCGCCTCCGGCGAGCTGCGCTTCACGCCGCACAGCCGCATGTCCATGCCCGACGTCTATCTCCAGATGGGGACCGGCTCGGAGACGATGGGGAAGAAGCAGGACGCGATCCGGTATTTCGGGGAAGTGCTGCGGCTGGCGCCGGACTATCCGAAGCGGGACGCGGTGCGGGCGAAGATCGCGGAGCTCTCGGCCGGGTAGATCATTCTGGAATCGGGGTCGTCCGGCAGGTGTAAGCTTGCCGGGTGCAGGACCCGCGGATCGGGACGACGCTCGCCCATTACCGCGTCGTTGAGAGCCTCGGCGCCGGAGGAATGGGTGTTGTCTACGGCGCGCGCGACACCAAGCTGGAGCGCGATGTCGCCCTGAAGCTGCTCCCCGACGACCTCACCGCCGACGCCGATCGCCTGAAGCGCTTCCGGCGCGAGGCCCGCCTCCTCGCCGGCCTCAATCACCCCAACATCGCGACGATCTACGGACTGGAAGAGCCGGCCGGCGAGGCTCCGTTCCTCGTCCTGGAGCGGGTCGACGGCGCGTCCCTGGCGGCCCACCTGGAAGACGGCCCGCTCCCCCTGGGCGACGCGCTTCCGATCGCCCGCTCGATCGCGGGCGCGCTGGAAGCCGCGCACGAGCGCGGCGTCGTGCACCGCGATCTCAAGCCGGGGAACGTGATGCTCTCCACCTCGGGCGCCGTCAAGCTGCTCGACTTCGGCGTCGCCCGATGGACGCCTCGTCCCGCCGCGGTCGGCGGAAGCGGCGACAACGCGAGCACGGTGGTCGACTTCACGCAGACCCTTCACGAGCAGAGGGTCGGAACGCCCGCGTACATGAGCCCGGAGCAGATCCGGGTCGGAGACGAGGACGCGCGGACCGACGTGTTCGCGTTCGGCTGCGTCCTCTACGAGCTGATCACCGGGTCCCGCGCCTTCCGCGGCGCGAACGCGGCCGAGGAGATGGCGGCCGTTCTCTACCGCGATCCCGATTGGACAGCGCTTCCCGCACCCACCCCGGAGCCGTTGAGCGATCTCCTGCGCCGATGCCTGGAGAAGGATCCCGAGCGGAGGCTCAAGGAGATCGCCACGGCGAAGGCCGAGATCGAAGCGCTGCTGCAGGAGGTTCAGGCCATGGCGGCGGCGCCTGCCGGCGGCGCCTCGAAACGCCACAATCTTCCGCTCCCGATCAGCAGCTTCGTCGGGCGCCGCAGGGAAGTCGCCGCGCTGAACCGGGTGCTCGACGAGAGCCGCCTCGTCACCCTGACCGGCGTCGGCGGATGCGGCAAGTCGAGGCTCCTGCTGCGCGTGGCCGAGGGGCGCCTCGCGAGGCATCCGGACGGCGCCTGGTTCGTCGATCTCGCGCCCATCGCCGACCCCGCGCGCGTCATCGAAGCGCTCGCGGCGGCGCTCGGACTCCGCGAGGGCCCGGGAGAGCGGCTGGAAGAGACCGTGACCGCCCATCTTCGCGAGCGGCGCGCGCTGGTCCTGGTCGACAACTGCGAGCATCTGATCGCCTCCGTGGCGGCTCTGGCCGCGGCGCTCCTGCGCTCCTGCCCGGGTCTCGCGATCCTGGCGACGAGCCGCGAGCCGCTCCACGTCGAAGGAGAGCGGGTGGTTCCGGTGGCGCCGCTGTCGCTGGCCGAGGCCGGCGCTTCGCTGGAGGCGATCGGCCGATCGGAGAGCGTGCGCCTGTTCGTGGAGCGCGCCGCACTCGCCCGGCCCGGCTTTGCCCTGAGCGGGGAATCGGCGCCCATCGTCTCCGAGATCTGCCATCGCCTCGACGGCATTCCCCTCGCCATCGAGTTGGCGGCGGCCCGGGCCCGGCTTCTCGCCGTCGGCGAGATCCGCTCCCGGCTCGATCAGCGCTTCCGCCTGCTCACGGGGGGCAGCCGGACCGGGCTCTCGCGGCATCAGACGCTGCACGCCACGATCCAGTGGAGCCACGACCTGCTCTCGCCGGAAGAGCAGCGGCTCTTCCGCGGGCTCTCCGTGTTCGCGGGCGGGTGGAGCCTGGATGCCGCGGGCGCGATCGCGGGAACGGAGGCGGGCGAGTTCGAAGTGCTCGATCTCCTGACGGCGTTGACCGAGAAGTCGCTCGTGAGCGCGGAGCGGACGGAGCGGGGCGAGTCCCGCTATCGCTTCCTCGAGACGGTACGACAATACGCGCTGGAGCGGCTCGGGGAGGCCGGGGAGGCCGCGCGATTCCGCGATCGTCATCTCCGCTTCGTGCGCGGGCTGGTCGAGCGGGCGGAGCCGGAGCTGATCGGCCCCGACCAGGAGGCTTGGTTCCAGCGGCTGGAGGCCGAGGGGGAGAACATCCTGTCGGCGTTCGACTGGTGCGAGCGCACGGAGGGAGGCCATGCCTTCGCGCTGCCGATGGCGGGAGCGCTGTGGCGATTCTGGTGGTACCACGGGCGCTTCACGCAGGGGCAGGGCGTGATCCGGAGAGCGCTGGCGCTGGACCGGGAGGCCGCGCCCACCCCCGAGCGGGCGCAGGCGTTCTACGCGGCGGCGCAGATGGCCCGGGAGCTGGGCCAGTACGAGGAGGCGCGCGCGCTGTTCGTGGAGTCCCTGGAGGTGGCCCGGATCCTGGGCGACCCCGCGCGGGTGGCGCGCGCCTACAACGGCCTGGGGAACACCGCGGAATACGCCGGCGACTACGACGCGGCGCGCTCCTATCACGAACAGGCGCTCGCCCTGAGCCGGCAGATCGGAAACCAGCGTGGCGTGGCGATCGATCTCCACAATCTCGGGATCGTGCTCGGGATCCAGAAGCGGTTCGAGGAGGCCGCTCCCCTCTACGAGGAGGCGCTCGCGATCTTCCGCGCCGTGGGCGACGTGAATGGGGAACAGGCGACCGTCACCAACTTGGCGACGATCGCGACCGAGCTGGGGCAGTTCCGCGAGGCCTGCGCCTACTTCTCGGAGTCCTTCCGGCTGGCCGAGAAGCTCCCGTCCCAGACCCTGAGCGCCGACTCGCTGGAATCGTTCGCCGACGTGGCGATCCGGATGGGCGCCGCCGACCTGGCCGCGAGGATCTTGAGCACGGCCGACGCCGTGCGCCAGGCGACGGGGTACACGCTGTCGATCGAGAACCGCGGCGTCGTCGAAGCCCTGCATGCCCAGGCGCGCGCGGCGTTGAGCGCCGAGCGCTATGCGGAGCTGGATGCCGAGGGCCGGGCCATGTCGTTCGAGGACGCGGTGCGATCGGTGCGGGACTGGCTGGCCCGACGCAGCGCTCAGTAGCGGAACGGATCCTC
>DATJEJ010000237.1:0-2077 GCA_035496795.1 Candidatus Omnitrophota bacterium | reverse complement strand
CTCCTTCATTCTGCAGCCCAGCCTCCTTACCGCCGATAACGCGCGCAAGGAGGAACACCGATGCCCATCACCATCGAGGCCCTTCTCTCGATCCTGATCACGGCGGTCAGCTGGCTGGCCGCGCCCGCCCAGGCCGCGCCGGCGCGCGAGGCCGCCGTCCCCGCCGCGTTCATCCGCGCCGCCGGCGACCGTTTCGAGATCGTGCGGGGCGGCGTCGCGCGCCCGGTCTTCTTCCGCGGCGTGAACCTGGGGGCCGGCGCGCCGGGGCACTTCCCCGGAGAGTTCGCGTTCACCAAGGACGACTACCGGCGCTACATCCGGTTCGCGCGCGATCTCCACGCCAACGCGATCCGGCTGTACGCCGTGCACCCTCCGGCGTTCTACCAGGCCCTCCGCGAGGAGAACGCCGCGCACCCCGACCGGCCGGTATGGCTCTTTCAGGAGGTCTGGACCGAGCTGCCCGAGTCGGACGACTTCTGGGATCCCGCCTTCACCGCCGGGTTCGACGCCGACGTTCGCTCCGCCGTGGACGCCGTGCATGGGAACGCGCTGGTGGGCCCCCGGCCGGGCCATGCCTCGGGGCGCTACGACGCCGACGTCTCGCCGTGGCTCGCGGGGTGGCTCCTGGGACGCGAGTGGGAGCCCTACGCCGTGCGGGCCACCGAGCGGAAGCATCCCGAGAAGACCTCGTTCCGCGGCGCCTTCTTCGCCGTGGAGGCGGGTACGCCCATGGAGGCCTGGCTCGCGCGTTCGTGCGAGACCTCGGCCTCGTACGAGGCCTCGCGCTACGGCGCGGCGCACGCGGTCTCGTTCGTGAACTGGCCGACGCTCGACGTGATGCGCCATCCGACGGAGACCGAGCGCGGCGGACGGGAGGCTGAGCACGACGAGGACGCCTATTCGGTCGATCCCGTGCGCATACGCCCCGTGAAGAACGCGGCGCTGGACCCGTCGTTCCGCGGCTACTTCGCGAACTACCACGTCTATCCCTACTACCCGGACTTCATGAATCTCGACCCGGGCTACGCCGCGACGCGCGACCGACACGGCGCCTGCTCCTACACCGGATACCTCCGGGATCTGAAAGCGCACACGCGCGGCATCCCGCTGATGATCGGGGAGTACGGGGTGCCGACGAGCCGGGGGATCGCGCACCGGCAGCCGCAAGGGATCGATCACGGCGGCGCCTCGGAGCGCGAGCAGGGGGAGCGCGACGTCCGACTGCTCGAGGACATCGCCGACGCGGGGTGCTCCGGTTCGCTCCTCTTCGCGCTCTTCGACGAGTGGTTCAAGGTGAACTGGCTGGTCGCCAGGATGGAAGCGCCGCGCGAGCGCGACCCGCTCTGGCACAACCTCCTCGATCCCGAGGAGAACTACGGCCTGATCGCGTTCGATCCGCCCCCCAGGATCCGCGTGGACGGCGCGACGTCGGACTGGCGGGGGATCGCCCCCTATGCGAGCGATCCCGGCGGCGCATGGCTCAAGGCCCTCTATGTGACGAGCGACCAGGACCGGCTCTATCTGCGCTTCGACGTCGACCCCCGTGCCGCGCGCCCTCCCGCGGCGCTCGGCGCCGCGATCGACGTCCTCGATCCCGGCCGCGGGGACAGGCGCCTTCCCTCTCCGCTCCGCGCGGTCTGGTCGCGCGGCGCCGAGTTCCAGCTCGTGATCGAGCCGGGCGATCCGCGCCGAAACGGCGAGCGAGCGCGCGCGGAGCTGTTCATCGACCGGAGCACCAACTGGTCGGGCTGGTCGCGCCTGCTCGACCGCGGCGCCTTCGTCGTCGATCGTGCTCCCTTCCGGCCGGTGGCCAACGACGACGGCCGCTACGTTCCTCTCCTGATCGAGACCAACCGCGAGCGCGTGGCGCGGAACGGAACGGTCTACCCGGCGCTTCACCTCGACTGGGGGCGTCTCTCCTACGGCGCCGAGCGCGCTCCCGCGGGCGCCGCGGCCCAGGATTCGAGCGTGGCCTACGACCCGCACGCCGAGTGGTGCGCCGATCGCGCGCACGGCGTCATCGAGGTCGCGATCCCCTGGGGGCTGCTCAACGTCTCCGATCCCTCGAGCCGCTCGG
>DATJEJ010000236.1:0-5718 GCA_035496795.1 Candidatus Omnitrophota bacterium | reverse complement strand
ATGCGTCATCGCAAAGACCATCGCAAGCTGAGCCGCACGCGCGAGCACCGGAAGGCGCTCCTGCGCAACCTGACGACGTCGCTCATCCAGCACGAGCGGATCGAGACCACGGTCGCCAAGGCGAAAGAGGCCCGCCGGATGGCCGAGCGGATGATCACCTTCGCCAAGCGCGGCGACGTCGCCGCGCGCCGCCACGTTTCCCGGTTCGTGCACGGGGACGACGTGGTGCGGAAGCTGTTCGACACCGTGGCGCCCTGGTACGCCGACCGCAACGGCGGCTACACGCGCATCATCAAGGTGGGCCGCCGGCTGGGCGACGCGGGACAGACCGCGCTGCTCGAGCTGGTCAAGTCGCCCGAGCTGAAGGAGCGGCTGCGCAAGGAGGCCGAGGAGCGCATCAAGGCCGAGCGCGCGGCGGAGAAGGGCAAAAAGGGTGGGAAGGTGGCCAAGGGCGCCGAGGCGCCGGCCGCCGAGAAGGGTGCCGCGCCCGCGGGCGAGGGCGAAGCTCCGCGCAAGGAGCGCGCGCCGAAGCCGTCGCGCGGCGATCGCCTGGGACGGAAGGGCGGCGCGCCGAAGTCCGCGCCGCACGGCGGAACGCGCGCGCGTCAGCGGGGAAAGAGCGGGGATTAACACCGCGAGCCCGTGATGGGAGGCAGGGCGGGCTTGGGGCGGACTACGAGAACTGGAGCGCCGGCGCGGCTCGCGTCGGCGCTTTTCGTTGGGGTCGCGGCCGGGCTCGTCGCGGTCGCCGCGCTGGCGGCGCCTCCGGCCGGCTTCGAGACCCGCGCCATCTGGGTGGTCCGCCACGCCCTGACCACGCCGGGCCGCGTGGACCGCGCGGTCGAGGTGGCGACCGAGATGAACGCCAACACCATCCTCGCACAGGTGCGCGGCCGCGGGGACGCCTTCTACAAGTCGGACCTGACGCCCCAGGGCGAATCGATGGGCGGTTCTCCCGAGGGATTCGATCCCCTGGACCGCATGATCCAGCGCGCGCACGCCGCCGGCCTCGAGGTGCAGGCGTGGATCAACGTGTACCTCGTCTGGTCCGCGGGCGCGCCTCCGGTCTCCCCGCAGCACGTCGTGAACGCCCACCCCGAGTGGATCTCGATCCGCGCCGACGGCACGCGGCTGGTCGAGATGGTCCCCTCCGAATTCCAGGAAGAGAAGATCGAGGGGATGTATCTCTCGCCCGGGAATCCCGACGTGAAGCGCCATCTCCGGGACATCGTGAAGGAGATCGCGACGAAGTACGCCGTGGACGGCATCCACCTCGACTACGTGCGCTACCCCGAGCCGATGGTGGGCTACGACCGCGCCACGCGGACCGAGTTCCAGCGGCAGTTCGGCGTGGACCCGCTTCAGATCGACAACCCCGACTCGACGACACTCGCGGTGATCGGCGCCGATCACCTTCCCGACCTGCGCCTCAAGTGGATCCAGTGGAAGCGGGACCAGGTCACCGATCTCGTGCGCTCGCTGCGGCAGGACCTGAATCTCCTGGGCCGGCCGATCAAGCTGACCGCCGCGGTCATCGCCGACCAGAACGCGGCTCTGAATCGCTATCTCCAAGACTGGCCCCGGTGGCTGCAGGAGGGGATCATCGATGCGGCGATTCCCATGGCGTACAGCCCCAACACCGCCACCGTTTCCCGCCAGATCGGCGCGGCGGTGTCCATCCCCACGCACCGTCAAGTTTGGGCCGGAATCGCGGTCTATAACGAAGGGTCCCGCGACGCCGTGGAGAAGATTCGGCGCGCGCGCCTGATGGGCGTGGACGGGATCGCGCTCTTCTCCTACGACACGCTGCTCGACAGCGCGGGGTACCGCCGGAACATCCGGACGTGGGCCTGGAGGGAGCCGACCATGCCGACCCCGATGCCCTGGAGGGGGTCGCAGTGAGGGGAAGAGATGAGCGCTGGGACGGAAAGAGCGTAGAATGATGGAGTTGGGAGCGGCGCCCATCCAGCTTTTCCCCGCGGCCCTGATCGGCCTGGTGGGGGGTGCGCTCGTGGGGCTGACCGGAGTGGGAGCCGGGTCGGTGATCGCTGCCGGGCTCCTGGTCGCCTTTCCGGCGCTCGACGCCAAGCTGATCGTCGGCTCCGCCACGGCCCAGGCGGTCGTGATGAAGCTCTTCGGCGTTCTGGCGCGCCGGCGCTTCCGATTCGGCGAAGGGCGCCTGGGCATCGCCATGGCGCTGGGCGCGATCCCCATGGCGATGGCCGGCGCGTGGGCGAGCAGCCAGATCGGAGCCGACCTTCTTCGGCCCATCATGGCCGTCGTGCTCCTGATCGTGGGGCTGGTGCTGGTGGCGCAGGCGGTCCCGCGCGGCCCCGACGGCTTCGAGACCTATCGGCAGCTGTCGGGCCGCGGCGAGCGGGAACGCGTGCGCGACGCATCCGAGGCGACCGGCGCCGGCACGTGGGACGCAACGTTCGTGGACGACGCCTCGCGCGCCGAGGCGCGCACGCTGGACCCGCGGCGGACGAGCGTCGCCATCGTGGGCGCTCTCGTCGGGTTCATCGCGGGGCTGACCAGCATCGGCACGGGGACGCTCTTCGTCTCCTCGCTGGTGGGGCCGCTGCGGATGGACGCGCATCGCGCCGTCGCCGTGGCGCTCCTGGCCGGGCTCTTGACGCTGGTCGTGAGCGGCGCGACCCACTTGCTGCTCGGCCACGTGGACGCCGTCCTGGCCGGAGGGGTCCTGCTGGGATCGGTTCCCGGGGTCCTGCTGGGCACGGCGGTATCGCGGCGGCTCTCCGTGGGCGCGCTGCGCGGAACGATCGGAGCAGGCATCGCCGTGGCGGCCGTGGTGGCCCTGGCGCGGCTCGGGCGGTAAGAGGCGCGGCCATGAAAGGCGGTTTTGTCGATGGGCACCATCTGGCACTTCGGAAAATGGCGCGACCCGAGCCGTCGAGCACCCGGCTCCGATCGTGATCCGCTGCGCGGGGAGCTTCTCAGCGTCGAGCACCTGGAAGAGCGGGCCCGCGTGCTCGCCGCCAGCTACACGGTTGCCCGAAATCCACGCCGCCGCGCCCGTCGCCTCCTCCCCCGGCTGCACGAGAACGCCCGCGTCCTCCGCCACGCCTACCGCGAGCTGGCGAACGACGTCCGCCGCGGGGAGCCGGTCGTGCCCGCCGCCGAATGGCTGCTCGACAACTTCCATCTCGTCGAGACGGAAGCGGTCGAAGTCCGGAAGAACCTCCCGCACCGCTACTACCTCGAGCTGCCGAAGCTCGCCTCGCGCGACCTCGCGGGCACGGCCCGCGTCCACGCCATGGCGCTCGAGTTCATCCGCCACAGCGATGCCCGCTTCGACCTCCACCGGCTGACGCAGTTCATCGGCGCCTACCAGGCGGTGGCGCCGCTCACGCTGGGCGAGCTGTGGGCCTGGCCCAGCATGCTCAAGCTCTGCCTCATCGAGAACATCCGGCGGCTCGCCGGCGAGATCATGGAGAGCCGCGAGGGCGAGGCCGACGCCGACGCCTACTTCACGCGCTTCGAGTCGATCCGCCCCACCGATCCGATCCCCCCGCTCCCGGACGCGCTCTCGAACGGATTCGTGGTGCAGCTGGTCCAGCGGATGCGGGAGCTGGGACCGCGCGTCGGAGAGCTGCGGGTGGAGCTGGACCGGCGCCTGCACGAGGCGGGGCTCACGTTCGACGAGGCGCTGCGCGCCGAGCACCAGCGACAGACGATGGGGCAGGCCTCGATGGGGAACTCGATCACCGCGCTTCGGCTGGTCGCCACGACCGACTGGAACCGCACGATCGAGCAGGTGAGCCTCATGGAGCAGATCCTCCGGCGCGATCCGGCGGGGGTCTATGGCCGGATGGATTTCCCCAGCCGGGACCGCTACCGCCAGTCGGTGGAGGAGCTCTCCGAGCCCAGCGGCGAGGCGCAGGTGCGCGTGGCGCTCCGCGCCGTGGAGAGCGCGCGCCAGGCGGGGGAGCGCGGCGAAGGGGAGCCCGCGACGCACGTCGGGTACCACCTGGTCGGCGCCGGCCGGCGGGACTTCGAGGTCGACGTGGCCTACACGCCCCGGCCCGCGCAGCGGATCCGCCGCCTGCTCTTCGCCGAGTGCACGACCTTCTATCTGGGATCCATCGCGCTGGTGACCGCGCTCGGCGTCGGTCTTGCCGTCGCGTGGTCGCGCGCGTGGGGAGCGACGGTCGCGATGTTGCCGTGGATCGGTCTCCTGACGCTCATTCCGGCGAGCCACGTCGCGGTGCTCTTCATGCAGCGGATGGTGCATCGGCTCGCGCACCCGCGCCGGCTCCCCCGCCTCGATCTCCAGCACGGCGTGCCGGACGAGGCGCGCACGATCGTCGTCGTGCCGGTTCTCCTCGGCAGCGTCGCCGCCGCGCGCGCGCACGTCGAGCACCTCGAGGTGCAGGCCCTGGGAAACGAGGACCGCCACATCCACTTCGCGCTCCTCACCGACTTCCGCGACGCGACCGAGCCGGAGCGCCCCGAGGACGCCGCGGTCCTCGCCGCCGTCACCTCCGGGATCGAGGCGCTGAACGAGCGGTACGGCAACGGGGCGAAGGACCGGTTCTATCTCTTCCATCGGCCGCGGCGCTGGAACGAGCGCGAGGGCGTCTGGATGGGCTGGGAGCGGAAGCGGGGGAAGATCGAGGAGTTCAACGCGCTCCTGCGCGGCGCCCCCTCGTCGTTCCAGGCGGTGGTCGGCGACCCCTCGATCCTCACCCTGGTCCGCTACGTGATCACCCTCGACGCCGACACGCGGCTCCCCCGGGAGAGCGCGCGCAAGCTGGTCGGCATCATCCAGCACCCGCTGAACCGTCCGCGCTTCGATCCGGTCCTCCGGCGCGTGACCCGCGGCTACGGAATCCTCCAGCCTCGCGTGAGCGTCACCATGGCCAGCGCGGCCGGGTCGCTCTTCGCGCGTGTTTACGCCGGACACACGGGCGTCGACATCTACACCACCGCCGTCTCCGACACCTACCAGGACCTGTTCAGCGAAGGGATCTTCACGGGGAAGGGGCTGTACGACGTCGACGCGTTCATGGCCGCGCTGGAGGGACGCGTTCCCGAAAACGCGCTCCTCTCCCACGACCTGTTCGAGGGGATCTACGCCCGGACCGGGCTGGTATCGGACATCGAGGTGGTGGACGACTTCCCCTCGAGCGTCCTCGCGCACGCGGGGCGCCAGCGCCGCTGGGTGCGCGGGGATTGGCAGATCCTGGCGTGGCTCTTCCCCTGGGTGCCGACGCGCGGCGGCCTGGAGCGGAACCGCCTGCCGCTGATCGCGCGCTGGAAGATCTTCGACAATCTGCGCCGAAGCGTCCTCGGGCCCGCGACGCTCGCGCTCCTGGCCTCGGCCTGGACGTGGCTGCCCGGCCCCCCGTGGGCGTGGACCGTCGCGGTGCTCCTGGGGATGGGCTTTCCGCTCTACTCCAAAATCGTGCGCATGGTGAAGGGTCCGGAGCCCCAGCAGCCGGTCCCGGTCTTCCTTCGCGATCTGGGCGAGGAGTTCCAGACGGCGGGGGCCCAGGTGTTCCTGGACATCACGCTGCTCGCCTACCAGTCCTACGAGATGCTGCACGCCATCGCGGTCACGCTGGTGCGGCTCTTCTTCACGCGGCGGAAGATGCTGGAGTGGGAGACCGCGGCCACCGCCGCCGCGCGCTCCGCCGGCCTCTCGGGGAAGGACCAGCTGGTCGCGTTCGCCAACGGCATGTGGGCCGGCCCCGC
>DATJEJ010000235.1:0-3627 GCA_035496795.1 Candidatus Omnitrophota bacterium | reverse complement strand
CGAGCCGGCGGATCAGCTCCCCCATCGCGGCGAGGCAGCGATCCACCGCGACCGGGCTCACGCGCGCGAGGTCGACGCCGCGGGGCCAGAGGGCCGCGGTCACGCCCGGAGGCAGCATCGATTCCAGATCGCGCGCCATCTCCGCCGCGCTCGCCAGCACCGGGCGGAGCGCGCGGTCGGCCTCGGCCAGCGCCGCGGCGGCCGCGGCGCCGCGGGGGCCGCGCCGGAGCGCGCGCGCCAGCAGGCGGAGCGCTCCGGTCTTCGCATCGGTTCGCGCGGCGAGACGCGCCAGGTCCTGCACGCCCAGCGAGACGCCGCGCTGCTCCCGGGCGACGCGCTCGAGGTGATGCGCCTCGTCCAGGACCAGCGCCCCCGACTCGGCGAGGAGCGTGCCGCGGAGGCCCGGATCGGCGAGGAGGAGCGCGTGGTTCACGACGACGAGATCCGCGCGCCGGGCCTCGCGACGCGCGGCCTTGGCGAAACAGCCGCCCGAGGCCTCGCAGGAGGAGCCCGAGCAGACGAAGGGATCGGAGGCGATGTCGGCGAGGAGCGCGGGATGGGCATGGATGCCCAGGGCGGGCAGCTCGTCGAGCGCTCCCGTCGGCGTCTCGGCGATCCACGCCTCGAGCGCGGCGAGCGTCCGGTCGTCCAGCCGGTGCCCCGCCTCGTCCGCGGCGAACAGCCTTCGCTGCGCCAGCCTCGACTGGGCGCGGCGGCGGCAGAGGTAGGAGGCGCGCCCGAGCAGCGCCATGACCCGAAGGCGCGAACCGGTCGCCAGGAGCGCGAGCGGCGCGTCGGCGCGCACCAGCTGGTCTTGGAGCGCCTTGGTGTGCGTGCTCACGAGGATCGGCCCCGAGCCGCCCGTCCGGTGCTCGATGGCGGGGATGAGATAGGCGAGCGACTTCCCGATGCCGGTCGGCGCCTCCACGGCGAGGGTGCCCCCGCGCTCCAGCGCCTCGCTCCAGCGGGCGGCCATCTGGAGCTGCCCTTCGCGGCGCTCGAATCCCATCTCGCGCGACAGGCGCGCGAACGCGGCCAGGACGGCTTCGGAGCGGGTGTGCTGGGCCGTGGTCACGGGCACGGGAGGGGACTCGTCATGGATGGCGATAGCCTACCGCTTGACGCCCGCGTCGTCGAGCGCGGCGCGGAAGGCGGCCTCGTCCCAGACTTCGATCCGAAGCGCGCGCGCCTTCTCCAGCTTGGACCCCGCGTCCTCCCCCGCCACGACCACGTCGGTCCGCTTGCTGACCGAGCCGGTGACGCGCCCCCCCGCCTCCAGGATCCGCCGCTCGGCCTCCTCGCGCGACATGGAGAGGGCGCCGGTCAGGACGAAGGTCTTCCCCGCGAAGGGACCGCTCTCGGGGACCGCGCGCCGCTCGGGCGGCGTGCCCGTCACGCCGCGCGCGAGGAGCTCGCGGACCAGCTTCCGGCCCGCGGCGCTCCCGAAGTACGCGGCGACGCTGCTCGCGATCTCCGGGCCGATGCCCGGGATCTGCTCCACCGCTTCCGCTTCCGCGTCCGCTTCCGCGAGCGCCTCGAGCGAGCGGAAGCGCTCGGCCAGGAGCCGCGCCACCGTGCTTCCCACGTGGCGGATGCCGATGGCATGGATCAGGCGGTCGAGCGGTGCCTTCTTGCTCGCCTCGATCCCTCCGAGGAGATTCCCCGCCGACTTCTCGGCCATCCGCTCCAGCGGGACCAGCTCCTTCGCCGTGAGGTCGTAGATGTCCACCGGCGTCGCGACCAGCCCCTGGTCCACCAGCAGGTCCACCGTCTTCTCGCCGAGACCCTCGATGTCCAGGGCGCCGCGGCTCCCCCAGTGCACCAGCCGCCGCCGCACCTGCGCCGGGCAGAGGAAGTTCTCGCAGCGGACCGCGGCCTGCTCCGGATCGCGCGTCAGCGGTTCCTTGCAGACGGGACACCGGCGCGGCACCGGGAAGGGATCGGAGCGCCGCCGTCCTCCCGGCACGACGCGGACCACCTTGGGGATCACCTCGCCCCCCTTCTCGATCACGACGCGATCCCCTTCGCGGATGTCCTTCCGCTCCAGCTCGTCGAAATTATGGAGCGTCGCCCGCTTCACGACGGTGCCGAGGAGCGTGACCGGCGCGAGCATCGCGACGGGCGTGACCACGCCGGTCCGTCCCACCTGCAGCTCGATCGTCTCCAGCACGGTCTCCGCTTCGGTCACGCCGAACTTGTAGGCGATCCCCCACCGCGGCGCCTTCGCGGTGGCGCCCAGCCGCTCCTGCTCGCGGAGCGAGTTCACCTTGATCACGAGCCCGTCCGCGCCGTACGCGAGCGAGGCGTGCTTCCCCGCCCAGGTCTCGCAGTACTTGCGGAGCGCCGCGACGCCGCGCGCCTTTCCGTTGTCGGGATTGGTGCGGAATCCGAGCGCGGCCAGGCGGTCGAGCGCCTCCAGGTGCGTCTCGCACCCCTGCGCGCGCGCGTCCGTCATCTGGTAGACGAAGACGCGAAGCGGACGGAGCGCCACCTGCGCGGTGTCGAGCATCTTGAGGCTCCCCGTGGTCGCGTTCCGGGGATTCATGAACGTCTTCTCCCCCGCGGCCTCGCGCCGGCGGTTCATCCGCTCGAACTCCTTCGTCTCCATGTAGACCTCGCCCCGCACCTCCAGCTCGGCGGGCGCCCGCGCGCCCCGCAGCCGGAGCGGGATCGAGCGGATCGTCCGGAGATTCGTGGTGATGTCGTCCCCCTTCTCCCCGTCGCCGCGGGTGAGCCCGAGCGCGAAGCGCCCTTCCTCGTACCGGAGCGCGACGGCGACGCCGTCCACCTTGGGCTCGATGGCGTACTCCACCTCGTCGACGCGGAGGAGCTTCCGCACGCGCGCGTCGAACTCCTCCAGCTCCTCGAGGGAGTAGGTGTTGTCCAGGCTGAGCATCGGGACCTTGTGGCGGACGGTGGGAAAACCGGAGAGGAGACCGCGCGCCACGCGGCGCGTCGGCGAATCGGGGGTCTGGATCTCGGGGTTCTGGTCCTCCAGCTCCGCGAGCTCGCGCTGGAGCGCGTCGTACACCTGGTCGGAGACGACCGGCTCGCCGAGCACGTAGTAGCGATGGTCGTGCTCCTCGATCTCCTTGCGGAGCCGCGCGGCCCGCTTCGCCGCCGCGGTCACGCCGGACGCCATGTCCCCTCCCGCCGCGGCGCGCCGCCCCGTCCCATCCACGCCCTCCGTTTCGAGATCACCAGGTGCTCGCGTAGCGGACGTGGATCGTCGCCCTCCCGAGCGGCTCCCCCGGCGCCAAGCCGAGCTCCAGTCCCACCAGGCCCGACGCCATCCTCGTCCTGAGCCCGGCACCGTATCCGAACTCCCAGCCCGGGCTCAACACCGTTCGGGCGAGCGAGGGAGCGGCGCCGCCCGACTCGACCGCGGACGAAAGCGCGGCGGTGCCGGCGGCCAGTCCGCCCGAGAAATCATGGCGCGCGGCGTCGGCGAAGAGATAGAGACGGCCCCCCCGCTCGTCGGTGATCCAGCGGTGCTCCAGCGAGAACGCGGCGATCCGGTTTCCGCCGAACGCGCGGTCGGGATGGCCCCGCAGCCCCTCCGTGCCGCCCACGAACGAGAGCTCTTCGGCCGGGAAATCGCCGCCCGGAAGGAAGGCGCCCTCGGCG
>DATJEJ010000234.1:0-6940 GCA_035496795.1 Candidatus Omnitrophota bacterium | reverse complement strand
CGTCCCGCACCGTCCAGGCCCGGACCTCGTCGGGCCCCACGGTGAAGAAGGAGATGAGACCGAGGGTGGCGTAGGAGAGGCGGATCATCCGCGTCAGCCCCGGCTCCTGGATGCCCAGCACCGCCATGAACTCGCGGGCGTCGTCGTCGGAGAGCTGGACCAGCTCCGCCTCGGTCTTGGCGGAGAGGGCGATCACGGGCGTCGCCTCGGCGCCGAAGCGCGCGGCGACGGGTGCGATGAGCGCGGCTTCCCCCTCCTTCAGGCTCGCGTCGTCCGCGTTCACCACCACGATCCAGGGCCGCATGCTCAGGAGTTGGAAGCCGCGCAGAGCGCGCTCCCCCGCCTTGGAGAGCCCGGCCATGCGGGCGGGCCGCTCGCTCTCCAGGGCCGCGCGCACCGCCTTCAGCGCGTCGTACTCGTTCGGATCCTCGGGCTTCTTCCCCACCTTGACCGCTTTCTCGATCCGCTCCAGCCGGCGCTCCACGAGGGCCAGGTCCTCCAGGATCAGCTCGCTCAGGAGCCATCCCGCGTCGCGCGCGGGATCCACGCTTCCCTGGAAGTGCGGAACGGCCGGATCGTCGAAGGCTCGGAGAACCAGCACGAAGGCATCCACGTCACGCAGGGCGGCGAGCGCCGCGAGGGCGCCGCGCTCGACGCGCCCCGTCTCCAGCGGCGGCGCGTCCACGTAGTCCACCTTGGCCGGCGTGAACTTCTTCGGCTGGTACATCTCGCGGAGGTGCTCGAGGCGGGCGTCCGGCACCCGGACCGAGCCCAGGTGCACCGTCTCGCCGCGCGCGGAGCCGGCCAGGGCCTGCCCGCGCGTGAGCGCGGCGAAGAGCGTGGTCTTCCCGCTCTGGGGCGGACCCAGGATTCCGAGCTTCATGGTGTCAGGGTGTGGTGGGCGCCCCGGCGGGGATCGGCCGGGTCAGGCGCCTTCGCCGTGCTGGATCTTGACGCTCAGCGTGTCGGCCTGCTCCTTGGCCCACGCCGCGTCCTCGTCCGTCGGGAAGCGCTTCGCGTAGTCGAGGTAGATCGTCCGGGCCTGGGCCAGCTTCATGTCGCGGCGCAGCGCGCCGGCCTTTTCCAGGATCGCGGACTTGTACATGTCGGAATCGGGGTAGCGGTCGATGATCTGCTGGGCATACCGGGCGTCCTGCCCGTAGTCCTTGTCCTTGCGGCTCATTCTCGCGAGGCTGTAGAGCGCGTCGTCCACCAGGCCCGAACGGTTCTTGGGATCCATGACGACCAGCTTCTTGTAGCGGGCCCGCGCCTCCTCGTAGAGGCCGTGGTAGAGGTACCGCTCCGCCAGGCGGCCCACGTAGCCCGGATCCTTGCCGCTGTCCGGCTCCATGGCCGCGTACGACGCGAGCGTGTTGCGTCCGGCCAGATAATCCTCCACCTGATCCATGAAGGGGCGGGCACGGTAATACCCGACGACGCGATCGAGCTCGGTCCCGTCCTTCTTCAGGACCATGATCGTCGGGTAGCTCTTCACACGATAGTGGGCCGCGGTGACGGTGTCCTTCTCCGCGTTCAGCTTCACCATCGTGAAGCGCTTCGAGTACTGGATGAACCGGGGATCAGTGTAGGTAGACTCTTCCAGAGCCTTACACCACTGTCACCAGTCGGTATAGAAGTCCAGGAGAATGGGCCGGCCGGTCTTACCGGCGTCGGCGAGCGCCGCGTCGTAGGACGTGAGCCACGCGATCGACTGCGGCGCCGCCGTCTCGTGCTTCTGCTGGGCGCACCCGATCGCGAGCGTCAACGCGAACGCTCCCGCCATTCCCCAGCCCTTCAGGGCGCTGGTCTTCATGAGCCTCCTTCGCGATCGGCTCCGGGACGGAGCCGAAGGTGAATCCCGATCATCGGTTCCGCCTCCCCGGGTTGTCAAGGTATCATCGGGTGTCACCCTTGGAGGAGGCGGGCATGAGCGCGTGTCATTTCTGCGGGACGTCTCTCGATCCCAAGATGCGGATCGTCAAGGACACGGTCTGCCCCAGCTGCGGGCGCGACCTGCACGCCTGCGTCCAGTGCCGCCACTACGACCGGAACGCCCACAACCAGTGCCGCGAGCCGCAGGCCGAGTGGGTCACCGACCGGGAACGCCGCAACTTCTGCGACTACTACGCCCTGAGTCCCGTGGGAGGCAAGGGGGCCGGCGTGCCCGATCGCGAGAAGGCGGCCCGCTCCAAGCTGGACAGCTTCTTTGCGCCCGGGCCACCCAAGCCCACGGCCGGCGAAGCCCGATCGAAGCTCGATTCCCTCTTCAAGCCCGCCCCTGGCAAGGACCCGGAGCCCGACGACGAATGAAGAAGATCGACGTTCTCGTGTTCGGCCCCCATCCCGACGACGCGGAGATCGGAGCCGGAGGCCTCCTGCTGAAGATGAAGGCGCTCGGCCACACCACCGGAATCATCGACATGACCCGCGGCGAGATGGGCTGGGGCACGCCCGAGCAGCGCGGGGCCGAATGCGACGAGGCGTGCCAGATCCTGAAGCTCGACGTCCGCGAGAACCTGGACATGGGCGACCACCGGATCGAGGACACCTTCGAGAACCGCTGCACCGTCGCCGCGGTCATCCGGAAGCACCGCCCCGATCTGATCTTCGCCCCGCATTACGCGATTCCGCCCGGGCGGGGGCTGGGCCACAACGACCATTTCAAGACCGGAATCCTGGTCGCCCAGGGACACAACCTCGCGCACCTCCGCAAGGCGCCGCTCTCCGGCGAGCCGCACCAGGCCAAGGCGATCTTCTACTACTTCCTCCCGCCCGGCGTCCGTCCCACGATCGTCGTGGACGTGACGCCGCACTTCGACGACTGGATGCGCGCGCTCTCCTGCCACAAGACGCAGTTCTCCAACCCCGACAAGCCGAAGGCGAAGGGGGAGCAGTTTTCCGTCGTGGAGCGGGTGGAGACGATCGCGAAGAGCAACGCGTGGTTGATCGGCGGGAAATACGCGCAGACCTTCTTTTCCGACGCGCCCCTCAAGATCGGCAACCCGATGCACCTGGTGCAGGAGATCGAGCCGAGGCCCTGAGCGGGCTGCACTAGGGCTTGGCGTTCGACCCCTTCTCGAGGGCCAGTCCCAGCTCCGCCTGCGCCGGATCCAGCACCACGACGTCGCCGGACCTGAGTTGCTCCATCGCGCGCTCGGCCGAGCGGCGGTCCTCGGCGCGATGGTTCAGCTGCCAGAGACGGAAGAAGAGCCATCCGGCATCGAGGTTCCCCTGTTCCGGCTTCTCGCCCGCCGCCAGCCGGCCGATGGCTCGTGGATCGCGCGGCGCGTACCGGAACCCGCCGGTGACCGGATCCTCGAGGTGCGTCCGGATCCACACCGCGAGCGATTCCGCACGCGCCAGGTGGCGCGGCTCCTTCGTGGCGGCGTAGGCCTCGAGATACGCGAGCCCGGCGGCGGCCTGGTCCATGAGCCGACCCGGCACGGCCAGGCGCCCTTCGCGCCATTCGTGGTAGAGCGATCCGTCCGGCGCGCGCTGCGCGGTCCACAGCCGGTCGAGCGCCTTCACCGCCCGCGCGACCGGCGCGCCCTTCCAGATCCCCGCGGCCGCCCCGTGAAGCACCGCGGCCGCCATGCGCGCGTTCTGCTCGGCGTACAGCGAAGAGTCGATCGCGGGAACGCCCTGCTTTCGCCGGAGCGCGTCGGGCAGGCCGTAGTAGACGTCTCCGCCGAGCAGCCGGCCGTCCGCGACCACGACGTCGGCCGCCTGGCTGCCGTACCATCCGCCCAGGCGTGGCGCCCAGAGCCACGTGGCGGCATAGGCTTCGGTGCGCCGGGCCGCCTCGCGATACCGCGTGCCGCCTCCCTGCTCCACGGCCGCGACCAGCGCCGCGGTCGCGCGCGCGTTCACGTCGAGGAGCTTCTCGGTCCGCGGCTTCTTCCATTCCTCGTCGCCGGCGATCCGGAAGAAGCCGCCCCAGGTGGAGTCCTCGAGATGGAGCGCGGCGTCGAGCACGCGCAGGCCCAGCGAGCGGAGCGCGCGATCGCCGCGCGCTGCCGAAGCCGAGAGAAGGAAGTGCGCGGCCTCGAACTGGGGTTGTTTCGGCGCTCCCTCGATGCCGCCGTGCACGTGGTCCTCGGCCTCGCGCAGGGCGGCCAGATTCCGGTCCACCCAGTCCTCCAGCGTCATGTCGGACGGGACCAGAGGCTCGCTCTTCCAGGTGCGCTCGATGCGGCGGGCCGACTCGCCGGCGCGGAACTCGATCTCGCTCCGGTTCTGCCGGTAGAAATCGCGCACTTTCTCGAGCATCTGCCGCAGGGCTTGCGGCGCGACGACCGATTGCGCCATCAGCACCTGGCCGTCGTGGCTCAGCACGGCCGTGGTGGGCCATCCCCCGGAGAGATAGCGGTCGGCGATGTCGGGCCTGCGGTCGGCGTCCACGCGAACGGGGATGAAGCTCTGGTTCACGACCCGCACGACGGACGTGTCGGTCCAGGTCTCGAAATCCATCTGACGGCCCGAGCGCGACCAGGAGGCGGCGATATGCAGAAGGACGAGCTTCTACTCGGTGCGCGCTTCCTCGAAGGCGGCGCGGTCCCATGGGCGCCAGGCGACCGCGTGTGTCGCGGTCGGCGCGGGCTGCGCCGCGGCGGATTGAGCTGCCGCGGATGGGGCGGTCGCGGATGGGGCGGTCGCGGATGGGGCCGCCGCCGATGGGGCCGCCGCCGATGGGGCCGGCGCGGTAGCGAGGGCGAGAAGGAAAACCGCGAGCGTCAGGAGCGGGATGCGGCCTTGGCGTTCCTGGCGGCGGCCTTGGCCTGCCGGCTCGCCTTGGAGCGCGCCTCGCGCTCGCTCAGGAACCGCTCCAGGTCCTTCTCGTCGCGCAGGAGGATCTTCTCGGCGGGGTCGGGACAATATCGCTCGCAGTCGGCCGGGTCGTACACGCGGCAGACCTCCGGGCGATGCACGTAGTGGCTGCACCGGCCGTCCTTCAGCCAGTCGCAGGGCGTGTCGAACTGCACCATCCATGAGCCTTCCCAATCGCACAGGACGGAGACGTTCCGGTGGAGGAGGTACCATCGAATGTTGTCGAAATCCCGGCGCGAGCGCGGCCGGTCGATGGGAATGGTAACGTAACGGCAGCAATGATCGCACCCCTCGCACGGATTCCCTTCCGGAAGCTGGAAGCAGCCGTTGGCCAGGAGCGGCAGATTCAGCGCCGGCCGCGGCGGGCGCATCGGCCCCCGTCCCGGGCGCTGCTCTCCGTCGGCGTCCGGGTGGCCCGTCGCGTGCGGCTTTGCGCTATGTTCGTCGTCTCGTCCGCTCACGTCGCGCCCTCTCGTCCCGTGCAGGTGCCCAGGGTCGCAGCATAAGCGCAGGACTCCATGGAGGCAAACGGCGGGTGAAGGATCCCGAGCCGGCCGGAGCATGCCGCGCGCTCGGCCGCGACCAGGATGCCGCCGCGTGGGAAGCTCGCGCCCGCGCGGCATCGCCCCGCTCCCAGGCATTCCATCGGATACCGGCCGTTCGCTTCCCCGCGGGATACCGTTGATACCAGTAGGCAGCGGAGAGATCTCCGAGTGGCCTAGGGATTCCCATCAAGGGGGGCAGGTCATGAATCGGCGATGGCGGTTTACGCCTAAGCTTCTACCTATCGGCGTCTTAGCCTTGGCGTGGGCGGCGCTTCTCATCACGGGATGCTCGCGGAACGAAGGTAAGAACGTCGCGAACACGATGGGGCCGGCCGTGGGGGCCGGTTCGGCGCAAGGCACCGTGGCGATCCAGGTGCACCCCGGGCCGCCGCCGTCGCTCCAGACCGTGAGCGCCGAGGGGCGCACGCTCTCCCTCTGGCCGTACACCGGGGCGTCGTTTCAGCCCGATGTCGACCCGATCGAGAGCAAGGACCCGATCAACGTGGTGTTCGTGGGCGACGTGGATCCGATCAAGATCCGCGCGGCGCTGACCGCGCTGGACGGCGATCGCTCCGCCTTCGGGATCCCGAACATCCCGCCGTTCAACGAGCGGTGGGCCGATGCGCATGGCACCGCGCAGACGGCGTACGCGGAGCCGGGCGGCTGGGCCGGCAGCGTGATCCAGCTCCGGCTGGGCGAGTACGGGCCGATTCGGGTGCATATGCGCCTGTTCCGGACCGGAGCCGCGTTTGGCGAGGGCTCGTGGACCCTGGGTGGCGTTCATTTCGAGCTGATGGTTCCGGGCACGGCGAATCACGTGGTCCTGTCCTGGAAGGTCGCGCGCGACATCCTGACGGCCGACCTCGTGCGAAGCGGTCTGCTCGTAGCGCCACCCTCGGCGGTCGGGCCGATTTCCGAGGCGCCGTCCTATCGGACGATCGATCCCGCCATCTACAACGGGCTCCCCGCCGAGCTCGTCGGCCTGATCGGCGGCCCGCCGCAGCCGGTGAGCGTGCCGGTTCCGATTCCGTCGGATGGCATGGCGATGGTCTTCCATCTGGAGGGAACGCCCGCGCCGACGCCGGGCACGTTCAGCCAGCAGTTCACGATTCCCTTCGGGCAGGTGATCCCGAAGCCGCTCTGCAGCGACGGACCGTACGACTACGTGTACGTGGAGGGGCCGCTCGACCTCTCGGCCACCGCGACCGTGGACGCGCAGGGACGCTACACGATGAGCACGCGCTATTCGGGACGGCTCACGATCACGCCGCTGGACGTGACGCAGTCTCCGCCCGCGCCGTCGGGAGCGCCGTTCACCGCGCTCGTGAGCGAGGTCCAGAACGGTCAGACGGGCGGCGGGTTCGACATGGTGATGTCGCGCTCGCGGCTCCTGGGACCCGAGAAGGGAGGCGCGGAGCTCCAGATGACCGACCTGAAGGTCTCGTCGGGAGGCGTCCAGGAGTATCGTTTGCAGACGCAGTGCCTGCAGCCGTGATGAATCCGTCCCGCTGATCGAGCCGCTGGGCCGGCGCGAGCCTGGTCGTCACGAAGTGGAAAGGGGCCCCGTC
>DATJEJ010000233.1:0-15021 GCA_035496795.1 Candidatus Omnitrophota bacterium | reverse complement strand
CAGGAACTCGAGATTCACCTGGTGCACGATGCCGGTCGCGGGAGGAACCACGCGGAAGTTCCGGAACGCGCGCTGGCCCCACCGGAGGAAGAGATAGCGCTCGCGGTTCCGCTCGAACTCCTTCTCGGCGTTCAGGAGGAGCGCCGCCTTCGTCCCGTACTCGTCCACCTGGACCGAGTGATCGATCACGAGCTCGGCGGGCTGGAGCGGGTTGATCCTGGCGGGATCGCCTCCGAGCGCGGCCATCGCGTCGCGCATGGCCGCCAGGTCCACGACCGCGGGCACGCCCGTGAAGTCCTGGAGCAGCACCCGAGCGGGCGCGAACGCGATCTCGCGATCGGGCTCCGCGGCCGGATTCCAGCGCGCCACCGCCTCCACGTCCTCGGCCGTGACCACCTTGCCGTCCACCCGGCGGAGGAGGTTCTCCAGCAGGACCTTGAGGGAGAAGGGGAGGCGTTGCAGGGAGAGGCCGGCGCGCTCCAGCGCGTCCAGGCGGGCGATGCGGTAGGAGCGGCCATCCACCGCCAGGGTGGATCGCGCTCCGAAGGGGTCGGTCATCCGGTTCCTCCAGGCTGTCGCGCGGGCGCGCGCGAAAGGGCGAGCGGCGTCGAAACTACCGACAATAGTATCGGATGGCGCCAAAGTGAAGGGCTGCGCCTTTTGGGTACCAGGACCGCCGGGGTGGCCGCTTTTCGATGTCCCCGAGGCGACGGCTCCCGTAGAGTCGCCGGCCATGGCCGAGCGCACGTACCCCAAACATCCGCTTCTCCGGGCCACGATCCTCTTCGTGGCGATCGGTGCGGTGATCGGTGTGCTGGGTTGGGTGCTGCGGCCGCACATCTCTCACGAGGCGCTCAAGATGTGGGTGAAAGACGCGGGGGCCTGGGGTCCGGTCGCCTTGATGGGGGTCCAAGCGGGCCAGATCCTGGCCGCACCCATCCCCGGCGTGTTCGTACCGCTGATCGCCGGCGTGCTGTACGGGCCTCTCTGGGGATCCGTGTTGACGGCGGTAGGAACCGCGATCGGCTCGACCGCCGCGTTCGCCATCGGGCGGGGCGCGGGGCGCAAGATCGCGGAGCGCTGGATCGGAAAGGAGGCGCTCGATCAGGCGCAGCGCGCGATCCGAGGCAAGCGTTGGCTGGCCCTGATCCCGATCTTCCTGTTTCCGTTCTCGCCGGCGGACGCGCTCTGCTTCATGTCAGGAATCGCCGGCGTGGCGTGGCCGCAATTCCTGATCGTCGTCCTGTTCGGCCGAATACCGAAGGACGTCGTGATTGCGATCGGCGCCGCGATGGGGTGGAGCTTTCTCGGTACCCATCACTGAGGTGGCGGCGATGCCGTGTTCTGCGGGGTTTGCTTCAAAATCGAGTGGGTGAATCACGATGTCCATCAAGGTTGACGCCCCGTCCTCGGATATCGTGTCAAGACGACACGAATTACGTTCCCCGGGGAACGTGATCCGACGCGCGGTGCGCGGCGCCAACCGCTGGCGCGTGCTCCCACCGGATCTGGAGCGTTGCTGCCCTCGGCCCGGCAGGCCCCGTTCGAGATAGCCTACGACGTCGGCTTGGTGCCCTTCTTCACCGTCTTCACCGGCGCGCCCGCGGGAATCACCGTCGCCGGACGCGTGCTGTTCAAGATCGCCCCGTCCTCGAGACTCAGCACCCCGCCCCCCATGCTCGCCCATAGATCGGAGAAGGCGGCGCTTCGGGGGGCCGGCTTGATCACGACCACGTCGGGCGTCACGTTGATCCGCGACGGGTCGGTGAGCGCGGCGATGCTCCGCGCCGAGGAGAAGATCTGGTCGGCCGCCGTCTGCGACTTGGCCTGGCCCAGGATCTGGAGGAACTCGCCCGGCTTGGTCCGCGCCCAGCAGGCGATGAACTCCTGCGAGCCCCCCTCGCCCTGGGCGGTCACGGTCCCGAGCCACGCGGGATAGTCCCGGAAGTTCTCGCTCCGGCCGCTGGCCTGCGTGATCTCCCCCTTCTTCTGCAGCGACGCGACGTAGTCGGAAGGGGAGAGGGAGGTGTCCTCGGACTTCACCAGCGTGAGCTGCATGGCGGCTCCGGCCGACTGGTTCGCGGCCACGACCTGGGACGGCTGGTTCGCCGTCTGCCAGCCCTGTGGGAAGATCAGCTGGAACTTGAGGTCGGGATGGTAGAACCGGTTCCCCACGAAGTATCCCGATCTCGGATCGTCGCCGAAGACGATTCCGTCCACGTGGCTGCGGTAGACCGGCGCGCCGATCTCGAGATCGCGGTGCGCGCTGGCGGCGGCCGCGCTCGCGAGCTGCGTGGTGCGGATCTCGCGGTCTCCCGGATCCGGGTGGGTCGAGAGGAAGTTCGGCAAGGAGGAGCCGGCCCGTTCGCCGATCCGTTTCAGGGTGGCGTACGTGCCCGGGATCTCCCGCGGGTCGTAGCCCGCCTTGGCCGCATAGCCGACGCCCAGCTCGTCCGCCTGGGTCTCGTTGTCGCGGCTGTACTTGAGGAACAGAAGGCCCAGCCCCTGCTGGGCGACGCCGCTGTAGGGCCGGAACGCGGAGACGAAGACCGCGCCCGCAAGGACGCCGATCCCCGCGATCTCCTGGCGCGTGATCTGCTGGGCACTGTGCCGCGCGGTGACGTGCCCGATCTCATGGCCCAGCACCCCGGCGAGCTGCGCTTCGGAGTTCATGTAGGCGAGGATGCCGCGTGTGATGTAGATGTAGCCCCCCGGGATGGCGAAGGCGTTCACCACCGGCGAATCGAGGACGCGGAAATGCCAGGTGAGGGAGGGCAGATGGGAGACCTTGCCCAGCCTCTGACCCACGCCGTCCACGTAGCGCTGCACTTCCTGGTCGGAATAGAGTCCGTACTCGGTGATCACCGCCGGATCGGCCTCGGCGCCCATCTGCAGCTCTTTCCCTTCCGAGACCAGCGAGATCTGTTTCCTGCCCGTGACGGGATTGGTGGCGCACCCGCCGATCGCCTGAACGGCGAGCAGGAGGGCGGCAAGGATTCGGATCGGGACCAGTCTCGTTCGGCTCGGGGTCATCTCGTTCTCCATCCTTAGAGGGGTACACCGGGATCGAGAGTTATGATACACCGTGTCGGCGCCGGGGCGTGACGGGATCGCCCGGCGCGCGCGAGGAACGAAACGCGACGAGGGAGCCATGCCGGCCATCACCGTAGATCTCGAAGAGCAGTGCGTGAACACCATCAAGTTCCTCTCCGCGGACGCCGTGGAGAAAGCGAAATCGGGCCATCCCGGCACGCCGATGGGTGCGGCCGACATGGCCTTCGTCCTCTGGTCCCGCTTCCTCCACTTCGATCCGTCCGATCCCCACTGGGTGAATCGCGACCGGTTCGTCCTCTCGGCGGGGCATGCCTCGATGCTCCTCTACTCGCTGCTCCACCTGTACGGCTTCGACCTCCCGATGGAGGAGATCGAGCGCTTCCGCCAGTGGGGCTCCCGCACGCCGGGGCACCCCGAGGCGGGGCACACGCCGGGCGTCGAGGCGACGACGGGCCCGCTGGGTCAGGGGTTCGGCAACGGCGTCGGCATGGCGCTCGCGCAGAAGCTCCTTCGGGCGCGCCTTCCGAATCTGGGGCCGCTGCTCGACCACCGCATCTTCGGCCTTGTGAGCGACGGCGATCTGATGGAGGGCGTCGCCAGCGAGGCGGCGTCGCTCGCGGGATACTGGGGCCTGGGCAACCTGGTCTATCTCTACGACGACAATCACATCTCGATCGAGGGTTCGACCGGGCTCGCCTTCACCGAGGACGTGGAGAAGCGGTTCCAGGCGTACGGATGGTGGACGCGCCGGATCGACGGCAACGACCGGCGCGAGGTCGAGCGCGCGCTGGCCGATGCCATGGCCCAGTCCGAGCGCCCCTCGCTGATCCTGGCGCGCACGATCATCGCGAAGGGCGCCCCAACCAAGGCGGGGTCGGAGAAGGCGCATGGCGAGCCGCTCGGCGCGGCCGAGCTCAAGGCCGCGAAGGTGGCGGCCGGCTGGCCCGTGGATCCGCCGTTCCACGTGCCCGAGGAGGTGCGCGCCTCCTTCGCGGAGCAGGCCGAAGCCAAGAAGAAGGAGCGCGCCGCCTGGGACGCGCGTTTCGCCGCGGCGCGCCGCGAGCATCCCGACGAGGCCGCCACGTGGGACCGGTACTGGAGCCGCGAGCTGCCGGGCGACCTCACCGATCGCCTGACGGCGGCGGCTTCGGGAACGGAATCGCTCGCCACGCGCGCGTGGTCCGGCAAGGTGATCCAGGCCGCCGCGGCGGCGATCCCCTCGCTGGTCGGCGGCTCCGCGGACCTCGGCCCCTCGACCAACACCGACATCCTGGGAGCGCCCCAGGTCGAGCGCGAGAACCTCGATCCCTCGCGGCCGGTCTCCTTCGCGGGGCGCACGCTCCACTTCGGCGTGCGCGAGCACGCGATGGGGACGATCCTGAACGGCCTGGCCTACTACGGCGCGTTCATCCCCTACGGCGCGACGTTCCTGGTCTTCTCCGATTACATGCGCCCGGCGATCCGGATCGCCGCGCTCACCGGTCTCCGCTCGATCTTCGTCTTCACGCACGACAGCGTTTTCCTGGGCGAGGACGGTCCGACCCATCAGCCGATCGAGCAGGCGCCCGCCCTTCGCCTGATACCCAACCTGCACGTCTGGCGTCCGGCCGACGGGCTGGAGACGGCGATGGCCTGGGCGGGCGCGATCACGCGCGCGGGGGGGCCGACGGCGCTCCTTCTCACGCGGCAGAAGCTGGCGCCTCTGGCGCGGCCCGCGGACTTCGATCGCGGGCTGGTCGCGCGCGGCGGCTACGTCCTGGCCGAAGCCGAGGGAGGGAAGCCGAACGTGGTCCTCGTCGCGACCGGCTCGGAAGTCCCGCTGGCGGCGGGCGCGCGGAGCGACCTTTCGGCGCGCGGGATCCGAGCGCGCGTCGTCTCCATCCCCTGCGTCGAACGCTTCGAGGCCGAGCCGGAGAGCTATCGCCGGTCGGTCCTGCCCGACGGAGTGCCGACGGTGGTGATCGAGGCCGCGCGCACGGAGCCTTGGGCTGCGATCGTGGGGAAGGACGCGCTCCGGATCGGTCTCTCGCGCTACGGCGCGTCGGCGCCCGCCGAGGTGATCGCGAAGGAGCTGGGCTTCACCCCCGACGCGGTGGCGGCGCGGGTGGCGCGATGGCTCGAGCGGACATGACCGGGTGGGTCCCACGGACGTGACGCGGTGAGCGACGGGCCCGCCTCCCCGTGGCGGGCGCGCCATCACGCGGCGCTCGGACTTCTCGTTCTCCTCGCGTTGGCGCTCCTCCTCCCGTTCCGCGGGTACCTCACCGACGACACGTTCATCCACCTCCAGTTCGCGAAGCACCTGATCCGGGGCGAGGGCTTCGCGTTCAATGCCGGCGAGCCCACCTACGGCGCCACCAGTCCGCTCTGGGTGCTCCTCCTGGCCGGAACGGGAGCGTTCCTCCACGGCGCGGGCGCGACGCCCGCGACGGCGGACACGATGCCGCCGCTCGCGGCTGCCGCGAAGGTCTGGGGCGCCCTCTTCACGGCGGTCTCCGTGCTCCTCATGGCGGCGGTCGCGCGCGCGCTGCGCTGGGAGCCGCGATGGGCGCTCGCGGCGTCGGCCCTGGTGGCGCTGGACGCCTGGTCGGTGCGGTGGGGCATCTCCGGGATGGAGACCCCGCTCGCGCTGGCGCTCGCCCTGCTCGCGCTGCTGCTCCTCGCGCGCGCCTTGCTCCAGGGCCGGAGCCCCGTGTGGGCGGGGCTCGCGCTGGGGTCCGCCTTTCTGGTGCGGCCCGAGTTCCTGCTCCTCTTCCTGCTCGCTCTGGCCGCCGTAGCGTGGGCCGCGGATCCTCGCGCGCGGTCCGGCCGCGTCGCGGCGCTCGTGGGGGGAGCGGCGATCGCGGCGTCGCCCTGGCTGGCCCTGGCCTGGGCGTGGTTCCATCGCCTGCTTCCCAACACCGGCGCCGCCAAGGCCGCGGCGTGGCTCGACCCCGGCCGGGCCGCTTCGGCCCTGCGCGAGTCGATCCGCGCGCTGCTCGCGGCCGATCTCGTGCCGGTCGCGATCGCGGTGCTGGCGCTGGCATGGCTTCGCCCCTGGAGCGCCATGGGGAACGCGCGCGGCCGGCGCGCCTGGTGGGGACTGGTCCTCGCCTGGCCCGTGCTGCTGGTGTCCGCGTTCGCGGCCGAGGGAGTGCAGGTGGTCTCGCGCTACCTGGTGCCCGCGATGCCCTCGGTCCTCCTGGTCGGGCTGGCCGCGCTGCGCGACGCCTCGCGCGCGTGGGCGCCCCGGCGCCGCGCGGCCGCGCTCGCGGCGGCGCTCGTCCTCTTTGCGGCGCAGAATCTCTACGTGACCTTCGCGGTCAGCGCGCCCCACGCGCGGCGCCACACGCAGGGACTCCGCGACTCCCTCGCCTCGCTCGGACTGTGGGCCCGCGCGCGCACCGCGCCGGGCACGCTGTTCGCGGTTCCCGACATCGGCGCCTTCGGCTACTACTCGGACCGGCCGGTGCTCGACCTGTACGGTCTCGTCACGCCCGGCATGGCCAAGGCCTCGGTGCGCGACGGCTACGACGCGGTGGTCTGGAACCTGCTGTACGAGCCGGTGGGCCGGCCCGCCTATCTCATCGATCGGAGCACGAGGGAGGGTCGCCTGGCGCCTCCCGACGATCCGGCGACGCCCTATCGGTTCCTCTTCTCACGGTCGATCCCCGATCTCGGGATCACGCGGCCGACCCCCTACGTCTATTCGGTCTACGCGATCGACTGGACGATCTACGACCGATTGCATCCACGTATGGCGGAGGAGTAGCATCGAGGGAAGCGGCGCGCGAGCCGATCGATCCCAAGACCCCGTCCAAGTGAGTTGATGACAGCGGTTTCCGTTTCTTCCTTCATAAATCGCCGCACGCTCCTCCCGCTCCTCCTCCTGGTCGTGGCGAGCGCTTGTGCCGCCGTCGGGGCCGAGGGCGCCCTGCCGCCCCGGACGACGCGTCTCTTCGGCCAGCCGGGGAGAGCGGCGCCCTTCGCGCCGACGCTTCTTCCGTCCACGTCCGGCTCGCCGGTCGACTGCGTCATCGTCACCCCCGATTCGCTGGCGGACATCTTCCAGCGGCTGGCCGATTACCAGACGCGGATCGGCAGGCCCACCGTCGTTCGGGGGATTTCCACGATCCGCGCGGCGGACCCCCGCTCGAACGACCTGCCGCAGGCGATCCGCTCCTTCCTGCGATCCGCGCGCGATCTCTGGGGGATTCGGTGGGCGATCCTGGCAGGAGACCACGATACCGTGCCGCTCCGGATGGTCCGCGTGACCTTCGCGACGGTCGAGGACATTCCCACCGACGCGTACTACGCCGACCTCGACGGCACCTGGGACGCGAACGGCAACGGGATCTACGGCGAGACCGGCGACGGCCTCGACATGCAGCCCGACATCGCCGTGGGGAGGCTCTCCGCGGCGAGCCGGGCCGACGCGAAGGCCCTCGTGGACAAGGCCCTCCGCTACGCCGGCGCGCCGTTCCTCCCGATGCTCGCGAAGCAGCTCGTCCTGGCGGAGGTGCTCGTGCCCCAGAACTGGACCCCGGGCGGGCCGATCCAGCTGGACGGCGCCGCGGAGGGACAGGCGCTGACGGCCAACGCGCCGGGTTGCGCCGCCGTGGACCGCTACTACGAAAACGACACGGCCTATCCCGGAGCCGCGCACCTGAACCGGGCCAACGCGCTCGCGGCCCTCTCGCGCGGCTACAACGCCGTGTTCCAGATCGGCCATGGGGCGCGTTCGCAGCTCTCCGTCGGTTCGGAGCTCCTCACGCTCGGGGACCTGGCGGGGATCACGAACGGCGATTCCGCGGCACTCTGGATCTCGACGAACTGCGCCTCGGCCGGCGTGGACTTCGACTGCGTGGCCGAGCGGCTCACCCGGCGGCCCGACGGAGGCGCGTTCGCCTATGTCGGCGCGACCCGGGACGCCTGGCCGTCTCCGGCGGCGGTGTTCACGGAAGATCTCGCGGCGCGCCTCTTCCACGATCCCGTTCCCGCATCGGGCACCACGCTCGGCGAGGCGATGGAGGACGCGCGCGCGGCCCTCCTTCCCGCCGCTTCGACCGAGACGCCCGACCGGTGGACCTATTTCGAGACCATCCTGGTCGGCGTGCCCAGCCTTCCGATCTGGCGCTGCCCTCCCTCCTCGTTCGCCGTGACCGCGCCCGCCTCGATGCCGCTCTCCGGCGGGAGCATCGCCGTGACGGTGAGGGCCGGGGGCTCTCCCGCCGAATCGGCGCTCGTCGTGGCGTGGAAAGCGGGCGAGGACTACGTCACGGCCCTCACCAACGCGGCCGGGCAGGCGACGCTCCCGTTCCATCCCTCGGTCGCGGGCAGGTTCTCGCTCGCGGTCACGAAGGAGGGGGTGCGCCCCTACCTCGACTCGCTGAACGTGACCGCGGATGCGCCCGCGCACTTCGCGGCGCTCGGGGCCGCGCCCACCGACGCGGTCGTCGGCGACGGAAACGGGCTCATCGAGGCGGGGGAGTCGTTCCGCGTGTCGGGCGTCGTCAAGAACACCGGCGGTACCGCGAGCAGCGGGCCGGTCACGCTCGAGATCAAGGCGGCGAGCGGGCCGGTGGTCGTGGACAAGGCCACCGCGGTGGTGGGCGCGATCGCGGCGGGGGCGCAGCTCACCATTCCCGACTCGCTGCTCGCGCACGCGCTGCCCTTGCCCAACGCGCCCGGGATCGCGCGACTGCGCTTCATCGCGCGCGACGCCGCCCGGGCCGACACGGCCGACGTGGACGTCGAGGTGACCGCCCCCTCGCTGCTCTTCACGAAGGCCGCGATGACCGACACGAACGGTAACGGAGTGCTGGAGGCCGGCGAGAACGCCACCTTTACCTGGACGCTCGGGAACGAGGGGGATGGCCGGGCGCGGGCGCCGTCGCTGCTCGCCACGAACCCCGGGTCCGGGATCTCCTTCGTCACGCCGAGCGGCAGCGTGCCGTCCATCGCGCCCGGAGGGACGGCGGCGACCACGGCGATCGTCATTCACGCTTCGACCGCGCCGTCGCAGCACCTCTTCGATCTCCGGATCACCGACGCCTACGGCCACGTCTGGACGCTGCCCGTGGAACGTGTTTCGCCCCCGGTGCCGACGGGGCTGCGCGCGCCGGCCTCGGGCGTCTCCGGCGTCACGCTCTCCTGGGACGCGGTGGCCGCGCCGGACCTGCTCGGCTACGTCGTGCTGCGCTCCGGAGCGGACACCACCGCGGCTCCGGTCGAGCCGTCGCCGCTGCCGGTGCGGCGCACCTCCGCCTACGAGAACGCGGGGCTGGCGCCGCTCACCGCCTACTGGTTCGCGGTCGCCGCGGTGGACTCGAGCGGAAACCGGAGCGCCCGGACCCCCTGGCTCCTCGTGAGCACGACGCCGGGCTCGGTCTCCGGGTGGCCGGCGCCTCTGGCCGCGGCGACGTCGGCCTCCGTGTGCCTCGCCGATCTCGACGGCGACGGGCGCGTGGAGGTGATCGCGGGCGCCGATCAGCTCTACGCGTTCCATGCCGACGGCTCGGAGTGGCGGGACGGCGACGCGAACCCGGTCACGCTCGGCGTCTTCTCGACGCTCCTCCACAACGTCGCTTCGACTCCGGCGGCGGCCGACGTCAACCTGGACGGGACGCCGGAGATCATCGCCGCTTCCTGGAACGACTCGCTCGTGGCGGTCTTTCGCGCCAACGGAACCCTCCTTCCCGGGTGGCCCAAGAAAGGCGCGGCGCCGTTCTGGTCCTCGCCGGCCGTGGGCGATCTGGACGGGGACAGCGCGCCCGATATCGTGGTCGGCTCCAACACCAGCCGGCTCTACGCGTGGCGCGCGGACGGGACCGAGCTCCGCGACGGGGACGGCAACCCGGCCACCGACGGCGTCTACTTCGTGCCGGTGGGCACGGTGATCTCCTCGCCGGCGATCGCCGACCTGGATGCCGACGGCCGCAGGGAGGTCGTCTTCGGCACGTCGGCGGGCCGCGTCTACGCGCTGCGCGACGGCGTGCCGCTCTCCGGCTGGCCCTTCGTCGCCAACGGGCTCATGAGCAGCTCCCCCGCGATCGGCGACGTCATCGCCGGCGGCGGTCTGGAGACCGCGATGGCCTGCTCGAACGACAGCCTCTACCTCATCACCGCCGCGGGGCAGCGTGCGCCGGGATGGCCGCGGCCTCTGGAGCTGACGCCGGGGAACGGGCGCGTTCCCTCGCCGGTGCTGGCGCCGCTGCGCCGGCATCTCGGCGACCCCTCGCTCGACGTGATCGTCTGCGGCACCGACGGACGGGTGCGCGCCTACGACGGCGCCGGCGCGATCCTGCCCGGGTGGAGCGCGGTCCAGCTGGGGGCCGGCAGCGAGGCGTCGCCCGCGGTCGCCGACCTGAACGGCGACGGCGCGCTCGAAGTGCTGATCGGGGCGGAGGACCGCCGCCTCTATGCCTTCCACTTCGACGGGACGCCGGTGAGCGGATTCCCGATCGAGATTGGGGCGGAGGTGCGCTCCACGCCGGCCGTGTGGGACCTGGACGGCGACGGCGCGTGCGAGATCGCGCTCACCGGATGGGACGGGGCGGTGCACGTCTGGCGCTACCCCGGCAGCTTCGCTTCGGTGGGGATGGCCTGGCCGATGTTCCACCACGACAACTGGCACACCGGCGTCGCGTCCTTCCCGATCCTCACGTCGGCCGACCCGCAGCCGGTCCCCGATCCGACTCCGTCCCCCGGGGCGCGCGCCTCCCTGGCGCAGAACCGCCCGAACCCCTTCAATCCGGTCACGATGATCGGTTTCCGGGTCCCGGGTCCCGCGGCGGCGGACGTGACCCTCCGGATCTACGCCGCGGACGGGCGGCTGGTGCGCACCCTGGTTTCGCGCCGGTTCGATCCCGGCTATCATGAGGCCCGTTGGGACGGAGCCGGGGATTCCGGCGCGCCGCTCGCATCGGGCGTCTATTTCTATCGCGCGGAGATCGGCGGCTCGGCCTTCACGCGAAAGATGGCGCTGCTGCGCTGAGCGCGCCGCCCGCGGCGCTCCGTCCCGGGCGTTTCGATCCGACCCCAACCAGGAGACCGAATGACCGCGCCGGTTCGCGTGCGCTTCGCGCCGAGTCCGACGGGATACCTCCACGTCGGCGGCGCGCGCACCGCGCTGTTCAACTTCCTCTTCGCGCGCCGCCACGGCGGCGTCTTCATCCTACGCATCGAGGACACCGACCGGGAGCGCTCCACGAAGGAGGCGGTGGACGCCATCTTCGAGGGGATGCGCTGGCTGGGCCTGACCTGGGACGAGGGCCCGGACAAGGGGGGCGATTTCGGACCCTACTTCCAGAGCCAGCGCCTCGCGCTCTACGCCGCCGCGGCGGAGAGGCTGCTGGTCGAGGAGAAGGCCTACCGCTGCTTCTGCGATCCCGAGGCGCTCAAGGCCCGCCGCGAGGCGGCCCTCGCGCGGAGTGAGCCCCCCAAGTACGACCGCACCTGCCACCGGCTGACGCGCGAGGAGTCGGCGGCGCGCGCCGCGAGGGGAGAGCCGCACGCGCTTCGCTTCTTCATGCCCGAGGGGATGACGACCTGGGACGATTCGGTGCGCGGCACGGTGACCTTCCAGAACGCGACGCTGGACGACCTGGTGATCCTGCGCACCGACAAGCACCCGACGTACAACTTCGCCGCCGTCGTGGACGATTCGGCGATGCGGATCTCCCACGTGCTCCGCGGGGACGACCACATCTCGAACACGCCGCGGCAGATCCAGATCTACAAGGCGCTCGGCCTCGAGCCGCCGGTGTTCGGCCACGTCCCGATGATCCTGGGGCCCGACGGCACGCGGCTCTCGAAGCGGCACGGCGCGACGTCGGTCACCGAGTATCGCGACGCGGGGTTCCTCCCCGAGGCGATGGTCAACTTCCTGGCGCTCCTGGGGTGGGCCTACGACGGCGAGCGCGAGATCTTCACGTTGAAGGAGCTGACGGACGTCTTCTCCCTGGAGCGGATCTCCAAGAACCCCGCCATCTTCAACCACGAGAAGCTGGAGTGGATGAACGGCGAGTACTTCCGCGCGCTTCCCCTCGCCACGCGCGCCGACCTCGTCGCCGAGCACCTGCGCGCGACGGGGGGACTGCCGGAATCCGCGCTCCGGGATCGGGCGCAGCTCGAGCGCGCGGTCGCTGCCGTCGGCGAGCGGATGCGGCGTCCCGCCGACTTCCTGACGTACGCGGCGTTCGCGTTCGTCGATCAGCTGGAGCCGGAGCCGGCGGCCTGGGCCGATCTCGTCGCCAAGACGGGGGCGGGGGAGCGGCTCCGGAAGCTGGCCCAGGTCCTGACGCAGGTGCAGCCCTTCGAGCACGATCCGATCGAGCAGGCGGTGCGCGGGCTGGCCGCCGAGCTCGGGGTGAAGGCGGGCGAGGTGATCATGCCCGCGCGCATCGCGCTCACGGGGAAGAAGGTGACGCCCGGGATCTTTGACGTGATCCTCCTCCTGGGACGGGACCGCTCCGTGGCGCGGCTCCGCCGCGCCGCCGAACGTCTCGAGTCGCCCGCTCCGGCGTGACGGAAGTCGCGAAGCGCGCGTTCGACTCCCTTCGCGTCGCCCTCGTTCACGACTGGCTGACCGGGATGCGCGGGGGCGAGAAGTGCCTCGAGGTCCTCTGCGAGCGATTCCCCGACGCCGACCTCTTCACCCTCGTGCACCGACCCGGCAGCGTGTCGCCCGTGATCGAGCGGCGCCACGTCGTCGAATCGTGGATCGCGCGGCTTCCGCTCGGGCGTTCCCGCTACCGCTGGTTCGTGCCGCTCTACCCTCGCGCCGTCGAGTCGTTCGATCTCTCGGGATACGATCTCGTGATCTCCCTGAGCCACTGCGCGGCGAAGGGGGCGGTCCCGCGGCCGGGCGCGCTCCACGTCTGCTACTGCTTCACGCCGGTCCGCTACTTCTGGGACCTCTACGCGGAGTACTTCGGTCCCGACCGCGCGGGTCCCCTCACGCGCGCCGCGGCCGCGCTGGTCGCCCCGCGGTTCCGCGAGTGGGACCGCGCGAGCTCGGCTCGCGTGCATCTCTTCGTCGCCGACTCGAACCACGTGCGCGACCGGATCGTCGATCACTACCACCGTCCGGCGGCGGTCGTGTACCCGCCCGTGGACACGGCTTTTTTCACGCCCGCGCCCGCCGCCGGCGCGCCGCCGTCCGAAGCGCCGCCGTCCGAAGCGCCGCCGGCTGGCGCGCCGCTCCTGATCGTCTCCGCCCTCGTCCCCTACAAGGGCGTGGAGCGGACGATCCGCGTCGCGAACCGGATGCGGTTTCCGCTCCGGATCGTGGGCACGGGTCCGGAGGAGGCGCGGCTTCGGCGTCTGGCCGGCCCGACGGTGCGCTTCGACGGCTGGCTGAGCGCCGAGGCGCTGCGCGAGGCGTACCGCTCCTGCCGCGCGCTGGTGCAGGCGCACGAGGAGGACTTCGGCATCGCGCCGCTCGAGGCGATGGCGTGCGGCCGTCCGGCCGTGGCGCTGGCGCGCGGAGGCGCCTCGGAGGTGGTCGCCGAGGGCACGGGGATCCTCTACGACGGGGACGACGACGCGGCGCTCGAGGCCGCGATCCGGTCGCTCGAGGGGCGTGTGTTCGACCCGATGCGCCTGCGTCGTCACGCGGAGGCGTTCGACCGGGAGCGCTATCGCGAGCGGATGGATTCGCTCCTGCGCGGCGCGTGGGCCGCGTTCGAGGAGGGGAAGGGGGATCCGTCGGCGGTGGAGCGGCTGCTTACTGCGGAATCGAGTCCAGGTCTCCGGCGACGACCAGATGCATCTTGTCGGGATGGAAGCGCCGGCGGAGCACGTCGTCCACCTGCGCCTTCGTGACGGCGCGGACCCGTTTCGGGAAGTCGTCCAGGTAGCCCGGGCCGTACCCGAACTTCTCCGCGGTGCAGAGCGCCGAGGCCACCCCGGCGTTCGTGGCCAGGCGAACCAGGTAGTTGCCCGCGAAGAACTCCCGCTGGACCTCCACTTCGGCGTCGGTGATCCCTTCCTTCCCGTAGCGGTCGATCTCTTCCTTGGTGGAACGGAGCGCCTTGGCCACGTTCTGCGGCGCGACAGCGACGTCCACCGCCCAGAGCCCGTCGGCGTAGTCGGGCCAGAACCAGCGCGAGTAGAGGCTGTAGGAGAGCCCCTCGGTGTCGCGGACCCGCTTGCCGATGCGCGAGGTCAAGCTGGACTGTCCCAGCGCCGCGTTGGCGACGAGCGCGGCCTCGTAGTCGGGGTCGTTCCGCTTGAGCCCGCTCGCCTGGCCGAACAGAAAATCGACGTTCGCCTTGCCCTTCATGGTCTCGACGACCCGCTCCGGCGCGTTCGGCGCGGTCGGCGGGGCGTCGTGCGTCGGGCGCGCGCCGCGCTCCATTCCGCCGAAGAGGGATTCGACCAGCGCCGCTGTCGCCTCCGGGTCCACGTCGCCCACGACGGCGAGGATCGTCCCGGCGCCGCCATAGCGCGCGCGCCAGAAGGCGCGGAGGTCGGCGGCGTTCGCCTTGTCGAGGCTCGCGAGCATCGCGTCGGTGGTCGCCGCGCGATAGGGGTGCCCCTCGGGGAAGGCGAGGCGGGTCAGCCGGTCCAGTCCCCGCGCCGCGGTGCTCTCCGAGCTGCGCAGTACGTTGGCGCGCATCTCCAGCTTGGCCTTGGCGACCTCGGAATCGGCGAACGCGGGGTTCGCGAGCTCGTCGGCCAGCGTCCCGAGAAGGAGCTTGAGGTCCTTGGAGAGAGAATTGCCGACGATGGTAGCCTCGGTCACCCCGGCGAAGACCTGGAGCTGCGCGCCGACGCCGTCGAGCCGTGCGCCGATGGCCCGCTTGTCCGCCGTTTTCGTGCCGCGCGTCAGCATCATGGCGGTCAGGTCGGGCACCGCCGGCTTTCCGGAGGGAGCCTCCATCCGGCCCGCGAACACCGTCCCCTGGACCGCGACCGTCGGCACCGCGTGGTTCACGACGACGTCCAGCGTGAGGCCGTTCGGGAGCACGCGATGGAGCGTCC
>DATJEJ010000232.1:0-2175 GCA_035496795.1 Candidatus Omnitrophota bacterium | reverse complement strand
CGCGATCAAGGTCCTGCCGGAGCGCTCGAGCGGGAATCCCGCCGCGCTCGCCCGCTTCGAGCGCGAGGCGCGGGCGCTCGCGGCGCTCTCCCATCCGAACATCCTCGCCATTTTCGACGTCGGCACGAGCGACGGCATCTCCTTCGTGGTGACGGAGCTGCTCCCGGGCGAGACCCTCCACGGTCGGATCCTGCGGCGTCCCTCCTGGCCGGTCGCCATCCGCCTGGGGATCGAGATCGCTGAGGGTCTGGCCGCGGCGCACGCCGCGGGAATCGTTCACCGCGACCTGAAACCGCAGAACATCTTCCTGACCCCGGACGAGCACGTCAAGATCCTGGATTTCGGCCTGGCGCGCTGGTCTCGCGACTTCGGAACGCCCCAGTCCGAACGTGGGAACGCCGCGGAGACGGCCACCGCGACCGGAACGGTGGTCGGGACCACTCCCTACATGTCTCCCGAGCAGCTGCGGGGAGCGCACGTCGACGCCAGGAGCGACATCTTTGCCTTCGGTTGCGTCATGCAGGAAATCGTCACCGGGCAGTCCCCCTTTTCGCGTGCGACGCCGGCCGAATCGATTTCGGCGATCCTGAAGGAGGAGCCTCCCCCGCTCTCGAGTTTCGACTCCGCCATTCCGGCCGAGCTGGATCGGCTCGTGAAGAGCTGCCTGCACAAGGAGCCGGCCCAGCGGATCCAATCCGCCCGGGAGCTGGCCGATCGATTGCGCGGGATTCCGGGCGCCGTCGCGCAGCCCGAGGCCGCGAGGCGGGCGGCCGGAAGGCGTGGCGGCTCCGTCCGCCGGATCGTGCCGGCGGCCGCGGCGGCCGCGGCCCTCGTGCTGCTGGGCGCGTTCGTCTTCCATAGGATGCACACCGGGACCTCTGCGGCGGCTCGTCCCCCGTACCAGGCCGTGGCGGTGCTCCCCCTCCAGAATCTGTCGGCGGATCCGGAGCAGGAGTATTTCGTCGATGGAATGACCGATGCCGTGATCACGGACCTCTCCAAGATCAAGTCCCTGAAAGTCATCTCGCGCACCTCGGTGATGCTCTACAGGAACTCACAACGATCGTCACCCGTCATCGCGAAGGAATTGCACGCGGACGCCCTGATCGAGGGCTCCGTGATGCGCTCCGGGGATCGCGTCCGCATCACCGTCCAGTTGATCGACGGATCGTCCGATCGGCATCTCTGGGCGGAGAGTTACGAGCGCGAGCTGAAGGACGTGTTCGCTCTCCAGGGGGACGTGGCGCGCGCGATCGCCCGGCAGGTCCAGGCCGTCATGACACCGCAGGAGCAGGTGCGCCTGGTCAAGACATCCCCCGTCGATCCTGAAGCGTACGAGCTCTACCTCAAGGGTCGACATCTCATGAGTCGGGGGGGATTGGCGGACGTGCTGAAGGCGATCGAGTACTTCCAGGCCGGCCTGGTGAAAGATCCCGACAATGCCTTGATCTATACCGGCCTGGCGGATGCCTACATTCACAGGATGAGCGATGTGCACGAAAACCCGGTCGAGGCGACCGCCCAGGCCAGGGCGGCCGCGCTCAAGGCTCTCCAGCTGGACGATTCCCTGGCCGAGGCTCACACGTCTCTGGCCAGCATCAAGCTGTTCTACGACTGGGACTGGGCCGGCGCCGAAAGCGAGCTGAAGCGCGCCATCGAGCTGAACCCGGGGTATGCGTGGGCCTATCGCATGTACGGCATGTATCTGACGATCGTCGGGCGGCACCCGGAGGCCCTGGCTTTTTTCGAGAAGGCGCGCGGGCTGGATCCGCTTCAAGAGCGGAACTACATGAGCGAAGGATACGCGTATTTCATGGCTCACGAGTATCCCGAGGCGGTCGAGCAATACCGGCAGGGCTTCGAGATCGAGCACGATCCCGTGGCTTACTTCGGTCTCGTGCTGGCCCTCGCCGAGAAGGGGGACGCCCCCGCCGGCATCGCCGAGGCGGAAAAGGCCACGAAGGAGGATAGCAGCCCGCTACTCCTGACCAGCCTGGCCACCGCGTATGCCCTGGCCGGCCGGCGCGCCGACGCGCAGCGTGTCCTCGATCGTCTGGAGGACTTGTCGAAGCACCAGGGGCCCGCGCCCGCCTGGCACCCGGGAGCCACTCAGTATGTGTGCCCCTACGAAGTCGCGGGGGTCTACGCGCAACTGGGGGACAAGGATCGATCCTT
>DATJEJ010000231.1:0-15273 GCA_035496795.1 Candidatus Omnitrophota bacterium | reverse complement strand
GACGCCGCGAAGGACATTCCGGTGGCAATGGCGGAGGGGAAACACCTCTTCCCATTCCGAACAGAGCAGTTAAGCCCTCCAGCGCCGATGGTACTGCACGGGAGACTGTGTGGGAGAGTAGGTCGCCGCCGGGAGTAGCTTGAACGGCCCCTCGCGAAAGCGTGGGGCCGTTTTTTTGTGCCGGTACTCTTGACCGGCGCGCCCTGGCGGAGCGCCTCGTCCCGCGGACCACGTTTGACCCGGCGGGCCCACGCGCCTAGAATCGACTTCTCCCCCTTCCACGAGACCGCATTCCAGGAGGCCGGACGTATGGGCCGACGTCTTCTTCTCCCGCTCCTTCTCCTGTCGTTTCCGTTCGGCTGCGCTTCGAATCAAGCGCTGACGAGGAGAGCCCTGGGCACGCCCGAAATGGGCGGCATCGCGGTGCTCCGGACGATACTGAGCGCGGACTACAAGGGAAGCCCCACCTTCGAGAACCTGAAACGGCAGATGACGATGGGCGAGCTGCGGCTGCCGCACAGCGGGTCGCTTCTGGCGGACATCCATCGCGCGGGCGAGAAGGATGCCCGCGGAGGCAGCCCTTTCGAAGGCGTCATCGTGTTCCCTCACCTGGAACCGGGAACGTACGTTCTGCGCTCGATGGAACAGCCCCGGGAGGTCGTCGAGCACTTCCAGGACTGGCAGGTGATCGCGAACCGGAAGGAATACCGGCTGGACGCACAGGGCGGCGATATCACGTTCGAGGTTCGTTCGGGGCAGCCCGTCTACATCGGAACGCTGGAGCTCGAGGTGTTCTACGACACGAACGTCCTGGAGGACGCCAAGCGCGTGGAGCTCGAGGCGGCCCAGTTCCACGCGTCCCTCCGTCGGATCCCTGCCGACGAGATCGAAATTTGGAACGCATTCCTCCGGCGCGCGCCGGAATCGCCCTGGGCGCCCGTCTTCAAGGAGCGCGTGGAATGGCTGAGGGCGCAGCCCACGTCCTTCGCCCGCTGACCGAACCGTCCTTCCCGTGACGGACGATCCCTTCGAGCTCCGGCGTTTCGTCGAGGCGCAGCAGGGCGTCTACGAAACGGCTCTCGCGGAAATCCGTGGCGGCCGCAAGGAGACGCACTGGATGTGGTTCGTCTTCCCGCAACTTGCCGGCCTGGGGACGAGCCCGATCTCGCGCCGCTACGCGATTCGCTCCGCCGCCGAGGCCTCGGCGTATCTCGAACATCCGGTCCTGGGCCGGCGCCTTCGCGAATGCGCCGCCGCGATGAACGCGCTCCCGACGAGCTCCGCGGCGGACGTGCTGGGCGACGTCGACGCGATCAAGCTGCGCTCCTCGCTCACCCTCTTCGCGCACGTACCGGGTGCGCCGGCCGTGTTCACGGAAGGGCTCGACAAGTTCTTCGACGGCGCGCCGGATCCGCGCACGCTCCAGCTCCTGGCCGGATCGCCGCCCTCCAGATAGGCCGGTTCGAGCCGCCTCCGGTTTACGTATTCCTACCCAAATTGATACGAAATTCGCGCCAATCACGCGTTTCTCTGTGCGGAACGGCCTGGATCAGCGTTGTTGCAGGCGTAGCCTGATCCGGGGGTCAGGGTAGGGCGCTGTGCCGGTGCGCGCCCCCATGCCCATGGGTCGGGCTCATGATCGTGGGGGTTGCCGGCGGCGGGCCGACTGGGGAGTTAGGCTGTCCTGGGCGGCGAGAGCCGACCCCGGGACAACGTCGCCGGCGCATGGATGGCGCCGCGGACTCCCGTGCGCCGGGAGACGTGGACCCGGCGTATGCCGCGGCGCCGCCATGCGCCTTCCCCCGGCCCCATCCACGCGCCTTTCGTTGACACCCCCCTCTCCCTGTAGTTCCCTCATGTCCTGGGGCGCAATCTGGCTGGCCCCGCCCGGCCGTCCGGCCGCCCGCCAGCCACCGATTCCAGGCAGGGGGAGCCGTGAATCGAACTGTGCCGTGCGGCCTGGTGCTGCGCGCCCTTGGTCTGCGCCGTCCCGCGCCCTCGGTCCGCCCTCGTTGTCGTCATGCCCTCGCTCTGCCGCGTCTTCCGACCGACTCCGCATCGCCTCCGACATCGCCCCTGTCCGTGTCCTCGCCACAGTCTCCGGGACGTAGGCGCGCCGTTTCCCGAAAACGGCAGGCGTTTGCCCATTCGTGTGTGCTCCTTGGGGCCTTTCTCGCGTTCTCACTCTCGGACGCCGGACCTTCATGGGCTTCGACGGGCGTCGATTCCGCCATCGCCGGGGGCATCGCCGCCGGCGCGCTGGCGGAGGCTTCGGGAGTTCCCCGGGCCAGGACGCTCGACGACGTTCGGGGACTGATCCGGGCAGGGCGGTACGAAGAGGCCGAGCGCGCGGCGCGTGCGCTCCTCGCCGAAGCGGAACGGGTCTACGGAGAGGAATCGATGCCTGTCGCGGACATCCTGGACCAGCTGGCCGAGGCCATGCGCAACGCCGGGCACTCCGGCGCGCCCGACGCGCTGGGGATCTGCGAGCGAGCCGTGCGGCTGAAGGAGAAGCTGGCCGGGAAGAACAGCGCGCCCTACGCCGCGAGTCTCCACAACCTCGGAGCGCTCCACCTGACGAACGGAGATCTTTCCCTGGCGCGGCCTCCTCTCGAGAAAGCGCTCGAGATCCGCCGGAAGGTCCTCGGCGAGGACCACCCCGACGTCGCCCGCAGCATGATGTTCCTCGCGAAGCTCGACGCGGATCAGGCGCGTCTCGGGGATGCCGAGACCCTGGTGGAGGGCGCCATCGCGATCCAGCAGAAGGCCCTTCCCGAGGACGATCCGGAACGAATGCGCGCGCTGAACATGCTCGCCTCGCTCAAGTACGAGCTGGGCGACTATGTCACGCCGGCCTCCATGTGGGAGCAGGTGCTCTCGTCGCGGAGAAAGACGCTGGGCGCCGACCATCCGCTCGTGGCGGAGGCGCTGCACAATCTGGGAGCGCTGGCCTCCGAGACCGGCGACCTCGATCAAGCGGTCTCCTACTTCGAGGGGGCGCTCCAGATCCGGCGGGAGCGCCTCGGGCCGACCAATCCCAACGTGGCCATGAACCTCGTATCTCTGGGGATCGCGCTGCGCGCCGAGGGCGACCGTCTCGGCGCGCGCGCACGCTTCCAGGAGGCACTTCGGATCCAGGAGCGCCCGGAGAACAAGAACCAGATCGACCTCGCCTGGACGCTCCGGAATCTGGGCGACCTTCTGATCGAGCTCAAGGAGTACACGCGCGCTCGCGCCTTGCTCACACGGGCAAGACGGATTCAGGAGCGAGGGGGAGAGGGGGGACACCTCGATCTCGCCTGGACCCTGAACTCTCTGGCCCGGGTCGCCGAGCACGACGGAAAGCGACCCGAAGCCGAGGCTCTGTATGCGGGCTCCCTCAAGATCAAGCAGGCCCTCTACGGGGAGGTGTCCCCCGACGTCGTGGAGACGGAGAGCCAGCTCGCGCGATGCCTTCTGGCCGGCCGTGACAGCGCCCGCGGATTTCCGATCGCGCTCGGGGCAGCTCTGGCCCGGGCCGACCACCTGCGGTCCACGGCGGGCGGTCTCTCCGAGCGCCAGGCGCTTGCCTATGCTGGGGTCGGGTCCTTGCCGCTCGATCTCCTTCTCGCGATGGCGCCAGCCGGCTCCTCCGAGCAGGTCTCGGCAGCCTGGAATGCGCTGATCCGTTCGCGCACGATCGTTCTCGACGAGATCGCCGCGCGGCACGGCGCTGTGATGTCCGGGCTTCAGGACAGTTCCATCGCGGATCCGCGGCGCGAGCTCGACGCCGCCCGCCAGCGCTATGCGAATCTGCTCGTGCGCGGGATCGGCGGGCGGGATCCACGTCCCTACCGTGCCGCCATCGATCGAGCTCGGGATGACGTGGACCGCGCGGAGCGTGTGCTCGCGGCGCGGAGCGGCCGATTCCGGACGGCGATGCGTCGCGAGGTGGTCGGATGGAAGGAGGTCGGAGACGCACTCCCCGAGGGATGGGACCTCGTCGCGTATGCCCTCTATGGGAAGGGGGCGGAACGCTGCTATGTCGCGTTCGTCGGGCGCCGGGGCCGGCCGCCGACCGCGGTTCGGCTGGGCACCGCCGAAACGATCGACCCGCTGATTCAGCGTTTCGTCCAGGCCTGCGGGCGGTCCGATCGTGGTCCGGGTGGGTCGCTCGACCGCCGAGCGGAATCCGCCTGCCGCGCCGCGGGGCTCGCGCTGCGTCGCAGGATCTGGGATCCGATCCGGAGCCGACTTTCCGGCGCCAAGCGCTTGTTCGTCGTGCCGGACGGGTCGATCCATCTCGTCAGTTTCGCCGCCCTCCCCGAGGGGCCGGGCTATTGGGTCGAGACCGGCCCGCTGGTGCAGTACCTCTCGGCAGAGCGGGATCTGGTTCGCTTGCCGCGACGCGGCGAAGCGACGGGCCTCCTGGCCCTCGGCGGGGCCTCCTTCGACGCTCCCGAGGACGAGGCCGCCGACGGCGCCGCCTCGCCGGGTCATTCCGTGGGGAGCGACTCCACGGTTCCGGCCCGGCATTCGGTCTCGCGAGGGGTCCACCGCTCTCTGGGCCCCAAGCCGGAGTGCGAAGAGTTCCGAAACACCCGCTTCCGCCCTCTGCCCGAGACGGCCCGCGAGGTTCAGGAGATCGCCCAGCTATGGAGCGACTCCTCGCGAGTCGTCCTGCTGACGGGAGCGCGCGCCGGCGAAGCCGCCTTGAAGGCGCTTGCGCCCGGCCGCCGCGTGCTCCACCTGGCCACGCACGGCTTCTTCCTCGACGCCACCCAATGTGCCGCCGGCGAACGCTCCGGTGTCCGTGGCATTGGAGGCGTGACGACGGAGCGCCCGGCTCGGGCCAGGGCCGCGACCCGGCGCACGGGAAGTCCACTTCTGCTTTCCGGGCTCGCGCTGGCCGGTGCGAACCTGCGCCTGAGTGCCAGGCCCGATCAGGAGGATGGGATTCTCATGGCCCAGGAGGTCGTGTCCCTGGACCTCTCCAAGACCGAGTGGGTCGTCCTCTCCGCTTGCGATACGGGTCTTGGAAAACTGCAGGCGGGGGAAGGAGTCCTGGGCCTGCGGCGTGCGTTCGAAGCCGCCGGCGCGGGCGCCGTGATCATGAGTCTCTGGGAGGTGGAGGATCGCTCCTCCCGCGAGTGGATGCGCCATCTGTACGAATCGAGGTTCCGTCTCGGACGGCCGACTCCCGAGGCCATCCGCGACGCGGATCTCGCGGTGCTGCGGGACCGCAGGGCCCAGGGTCTCGGCACCCATCCGTTCCACTGGGCCGGATTCGTCGCCGCGGGCGACTGGAGGTGAGGGGAAATGGCCGCCAAGAAGGATCCCAAGAACAACCTCAAGAACAAGTCCAAGGCAGAAGGTGGCTGGTGCACGGACGACCTGTACTTCGACGAAGAGGGATGCCTGTACGTGGCGAATAAGGCGCTCGCTGACGCCATCGAGAGCTCGATGGACGCCTGGAAGAATCGCCTGAAGATCTACCGCGACGCCCCCCCGGTGGTGTCGACGGCGGTCGAAAGGGACTATCCGGGCGGCGTGCTCGCAGCGAGTGCGGGAGGTGATCGCAGGGTCGAGCCCGCATCGGCGGGGGTCCCGCAGGCATTGAGGAGGGACGCCAAGTCCGCGGCGGGGGATCCTGAGACCTCCGCGGACGTGAGGACGCTCGCGCTTCCGCTGGATGCCACCGGATCAGGGGACGCCGGCGCGGGAACCCCGGCCAACATGATGTGCCCCTGCGCGCCGGAACCATGATCGCCACCCCGGTCACCGTCGCGTGCCTGAGCTCGCGGCGGCTCCATCTCATCCTGATGCCGACGGAGGCGTGCAACTTCCGCTGCGTGTACTGCTACGAGTCGTTCGCGCTGAAGCAGATGAAGCCGGAAGTCGTGACCGGCGTGAAGCGACTCCTCACCCGCAGGGCTCCGGGGCTGAGCTCGCTCGCTCTCTCCTGGTTCGGCGGAGAGCCGCTGCTCGCGCCGTCGGTCATCGAGGACATCCTGTCGCACGCCCGCGCGCTCGAGGGCGAGCGTCCCGGCCTCACCGTGGGCTCCGACATCACGACGAACGGGTATCTCCTCTCCCGGTCCATGGCGGACCGGCTGCTCCCGCTCGGCGTGAGCGTCTACCAGATCTCGCTCGACGGTCCCCGGGCCCGGCACGATCGGATGCGCGTTCGTCCGGGCGGGCTTCCCACGTTCGATCGCATCTGGGAGAACCTGATCGCGCTCAAGGCGCGGCCGGAGCGCTTTCGCGTCACCCTTCGATTGCACGTGGACCGAGACAACCTCGACTCCGTGCCCGAGCTCCTTCGGATCCTGGCTCCGGAATTCTCGGGTGACGATCGGTTCGACGTCTTCATTCGCGCGATCGCTCGCCTGGGCGGACCCCGCGATGCCGCGCTGCCGGTGCTGGCCGAAGAGGACTCCGCCGCCATCCTGGCCCGCCTCAGGGAGGAGGCGGCGTGCCTGGGACTCAAGCTGGCCCAGGCCAACGCGGGAGATCCGGTCTGCTACGCGGCGCACGCCAACTCGTTCCTGGTTCGGGCGGACGGGCGATTGAACAAGTGCACGGTCGCTCTGGAGCTTCCGGCCAATCAGGTCGGGCGGATCCGGGAGGACGGCACGCTCGAGCTGAATCGAACGAGGACCCTTGCGTGGTCCCGTGGACTGGATTCGGGCAACGCGAAGGAGCTGGCGTGCCCGCTCCAGGGGATCGGCGCGGTGCAAGCGGACGCGTCGCCGGTCCGAACGGCCGGTGTTCAGGCGAGGACCGTCGCGGGCGCGCCCCGCGGAATCACCGTTGCGGAGGCCCAAGTGTAATTCTCCGTGTGCGCATCGACCCCCGGCGGCGTTGTTCTGTCCGGAGGGGACCATGAGAGCGAACGTGCTTGGATTCCGGACTCGGTCGCCTGGGTCGGTGGCCGACGATCGCTCGACCCGGTCGCTCGGTGCGCCCACCGTGAGCGCCGTTCTGCCGGCACCCGAACCGGGTCCGGTGCTGTTCGTCTGGGGGCCGCTCCAGGTGCTCGAGCGCGTCGGGGAAGGCGCGGGCGGAGAGGTTTACCGTGCCTTCGACCCCGGGCTTCGAACCGAGGTAGCCCTCAAGCTCTTGAAGCCGGGCGCTTCATGGAGTCCCGCCGCGCGAGATCGCTTTCAGGGGGAAGCCCGGAAGCTGGCCCAGGTCCGGCACCCCAATGTCCTCGCCGTCCACGGGGTGGGCGAGCACGACGGCCGCATGGGGATCTGGACCGATTTCATCCGGGGGTGCTCTCTCGAGGAATACATCCGCCGAGAAGGCGCCCTCGAGGCGGGCGAGGCCGCCCGGATCGGCATGGATCTGTGCCGCGCCCTCGCGGCGGTCCATGCGAGGGGGCTCGTTCACTGCGACGTGAAGGCGAGCAACGTGATGCGCGAGCAGGGTGGACGGATTCTCTTGATGGACTTTGGCTGTGTGGCGGAGCTTCGTTCGGCCGCAGGGATGGAAGCGTGCGTCGAGGAAGCGTCCGGCACGCCGGTCGCCATGGCGCCCGAACGGCTTCGGGGCGCGCCCGCGACGGCGCGAGGCGACGTGTACGGCCTCGGAGTGCTCCTTTATCGACTGGTCACGTGCCGCTATCCGGTCGAAGGGAGAAGCGTGTCCGAGCTGTTGCGGCTCCACGAGCGCGGGGCGGGAGTGTCCCTGAGCGACCGCCGTCCCGACCTTCCTCCTGGTTTCGTTCAGGTCGTGGATCGCGCGCTGTCCCCCGAGCCGAGCCGGCGCTATCCGTCGGCGGGGGCGATGGGGCGGGCCTTGACCACAACTCTGGAGGCACCAGGAACCGGCGTTCGCCGGCTCGTGGCGCGGTCCGTCGGAATGGCCGCCCTCGCGGTCGCCGGTCTCGTGGCCGTTTCATGGCTCATCGGATCACGATCGCCGCATCAGGACGTGCGGCCCGACAGCACCCGGCCCGCCGCGACATCGGCGCCGGGGAATGCGCCGCGGGCGGCGAAGCCGCTCCAGGCGAGCGCATCGCTCTTCCGGCACCTCGACGCTCGCGACGAGCCTCTGCCTTCGGGCGCGACCGTCGTTCCCGGAGATCGCCTGTTCCTGGAGGTCAGCTCCGAACAGCCGATGCACACCTACGTTCTCGATGAGGACGAGGCAGGCGACGTGTACGGGCTCTTTCCCATTCCGGGTCTCGAGGCGTCGAATCCGCTTTCGTCCCGGGTTCGCCACCTGCTTCCCGGCGCCGCGGGCGACAGCCTGGCCTACTGGACGGTCACGAGCTTCGGAGGGCGGGAGCGAATCGTCGTGATCGGTTCGCGCTCTCCACGCCACGACGTGGAAGAAATGATCGCGCGGGTGCCTTCAGCCGTTCCGGGCCGCCCGATCCGGTTGGTTTCGATCGAGGCTCGGGAGAACGTTCGAGGCATCGGAGGCATCGAGAAGCAGCGCGCCTTCGCGACCACGCACCGCAAGCTCGACGAGATGCTCCGCGCCCTGGAAGCGCGCCGTCAGGACTCCGGCGACGTGTGGATCTGGCGCGTCGAGCTCCGAAACCCCGCGCCTCACACCAACGACGCGAAGACCGCCAGGTAGTCGCGAACCTCCCGCGTGTGCAGGAAGTTGTCCCGCACGTGCTGGCGGCCCTCGTCGCCCAGCGAGCGGCGGAGCTCCGCGTTGTCCAGCAGCCGGATCGTCTGGAAGGCGGTCCCCTCGATCGAGTGGACCAGGAGACCGGTCTGCTCGTGCAAGACCTGTAACGGGATCCCGCCGACTGCGCTCGCGACGACCGCGCGCCGCTTCCAGAGCGCTTCGCTCACGGTGAGCGCGAACCCTTCCCGGAGCGATTTCTGCAGCACCACGGTCGACGCGCGCTGGATCGCGTTGATCTCGAGATCGGACCCGGGGGGCAGCTCCAGCACCGTCACGCCGGGCGCCGCGACCGCGCGCGCGCGCACCTCGGCGAGCACCTCCGCGCCCTCGGGATCGTCGTCGGCGCCGCCGCCGGCCAGCAGGAGGCGCGCGTTGGGGCGCCGAGCCCGCACCAGACGGTAGGCGTCGATGACGCCGATCGGGTCCTTGATCCGGTCGAAGCGCGACACCTGCGTGATCCACCCGGGGCCGGGGGAGAGGTCGAGACGCTCGAGCACGCCCTCGATCTCGTGCTCGCTCAGGTCGCGATTCTTCGTCGCGAAGGGATCGATCGACGGCGGCACGAGGTAGGCGGGGATCGTGATCGGCGGCACGAACGCGATGTGCGAGAAGATCGAGGCGTCGTAGCGCGAGACGTACGGCTGGAGGAAGTCCCAGTACGCGGGATCGCGGCGCGACAGGTCGATATGGCATCGCCAGACCCACTTCTGTCCGGGCTGCCTGCGGTGCTCGATCAGCGCGGCCGGCTGCGGGTCGTGGATGAAGATCAGGTCGCCGTCCAGGGCGAGGCGATCGGCCTCGAGCCGCGTCCGCTCGTGGTAGATCTCCCGGTCCTCATCGGTGAGCGGCTCCACGTGGCCGTGGAGGGCGTTGTGCATCCGCTTGGTCACGCCGAAGAAACGGTCGTCCCCCTCCATCACCTCCCACGTCGTCGGCACCCCCAGCTCGTTCAGGATCACGACCACGCGATGGAGGATCTCCGCGACGCCGCCGCCGGTCTTGGTCGTGTTCACCATGACGATGCGGTGGCCGCGGAGCTTGCGCGCCAGCGCCTCCAGCGCGCGCAGCGTGCCGGCGCCCACGACCGGCTCGTAGCGCGCGAGCCAGTGCTCGGCGGGCGGGTGCTCGTAGGGGACGCGCGCGGCGTCGCGGACGGCGCTCATGGCCGCTCCTCCGGGCCGCCGTCGTTCCGGCGCTTGCCGGCGCCCCCGCGGAGGCGCCCCGCCAGACGCGCCATCGCCGCGCGCGCCTCGCGCAGGCGCTCCTCTTCCGGCGCCCCCGCGCGCTCCGCGAGGCGGCGGCCGATCTGCGAGCGGCGCCAGCGCGCGCCCAGGTCCTTCCGGAGCCGGGCGATCGGCCGGCCCGCGGCGACCGCCTGCTCGGCCTGGATCGCCAGGGCGTCGGCGCCGTGGCGGCGCAGCCAGTGGGGGAAGGAATTCGCGGTGTCGCCGAACACCGGCGCCTCGATCACGTGGAAGAAGAGGGCCGCGGAATCCAGACGATGCCAGAGGTCGATCGCCTGCACGGGATCGGAGGCCTCGATGCCGAGCGGAACGGGGACCGACCGCACGCCCACGAAATGGAACGCCGCCTCCGGCGGCGCCTCGCGACGCCGTTCCGGCTGCGGCACGGAATCGAGCACGGAGAGGAGCGACGCGCGAAGCTCCCGGATCGGCTGCGCCGTGGCGGCCCCGGCGTAGGCCAGGCGCTCGGCGACGTCGGGGGCCTGCAGCGACGTGCCCACCCAGCGCGCGAAATCGTTGCTCGGCAGGTCGCGCGCGTGCGGATAGCGCATCGCCACGCAGGTGACGTGCTGGAAGAGCGAATCGTCGGGCGCCTTCTCGACGCCGGCCCGCAGCGCCTCCATGCTGAGCGCGACGAGGCCGGAGGGCGCCTCGAGATGGGCGACCGAGCAGAACGCGAAGCGATCGTCGCTCATGGGCGGCCCCCGGTCGCGGCCGCCCCGTGTCCTTGCCCCTCCCGCGTCATGGCCGGCCCGGGTGCGGTCCTTCCTCGCCGGCGCGCAGGTACTCGATGATGAGGTCGCGCGCGAGGTCGCGGCATCCGAGCCCGAAGGCCAGCGCGAGCGCGAGTCCCGCGGCCGCGACGACGGTGATGCCGATGGCGATCACGAGCTGGGCCGCCAGCCCCAGCTGCTCCAGCGCGACCAGCACGACGAATCCGATGAGGAGCGCCGACACCGCCTGGGAACGGATCCGGTTGGGCTTCAACCCCGAGGGCGCGAGCAGCGCGTTCAGGATGCGGCTTCCCGCCAGCGCGAGCGGAATGCCCAGGATCAGCACGACGGCCGACGTCAGCACGCGCGGCACGACGTCCTGGAGCCGCGCCGCGATCGACGGGGCGAGATCCAGCCCGACGACGCGGAGGGCGACGATGCAGGCGCTGAGGAAGATGGTCCAGAACAGGGCGTACCCCACGAGCCGGCTGGGGTAGAGCTCCACGCGCCGGCCCTCGCCGGGCGCGAGCTTCTGCGTCGAGCCGTCCACGCCGGTGTGGGCGAGGATCCACTGCGCCGCGCGGCCGACGAGCGTGGCGACCAGCCAGCCGAGGAACGCGATCGCGCCCGCGACGAGCACGAGGATGATGCCGCCGACGACCGAGACGACCGTGTCGTGGAGCTGCAGGGCGAGATCGGGGGGTATGACCGAATCCCAGCTCATCGTGTCACCTCCTTTTCGAGACGAGCGCGCGCAGGAAGCGCGCGACCTCCTCGGGTCCGCGAACGCGATACGGAGCCGCGGTGGGCCCGGGCCCGACGCGCACGGGAAAGTCGCGCCGGCCGAGCGCGGCGAACGCCGGCTCGTCGCCGGCGGTGTCGCCGAAGTAGAACGTGACCGCCGGGCGAACCCGGCGGCGCAGCATGCGGAGCGCCCGTCCCTTATCGTACCCCGCCGGCACGAAGTCCAGCACGCGCCGACCGCGCTCCACGTGAAGGCCGAGCCGCTCCGCGCGCGCGGCCAGGCTCCGGAGCGCGCGCACCAAGGCGCCGCGCCGCCGAGGCGCGACGTCGCGATAGTGGATCGCGATCGTCAGCCGCTTGTCCTCGATCCACGCGCCGGGCACGGCCGCGGCGAGCGGCTCGATCCACCCGCGCAGGGCGTTGACGCCGGCGCGGATCGCGCGGAGCCGTATCGGATCGAGCGCGTCGCCGCCTTCGAGGCCGTACTGCGCGACGCGCAGAATGCCGGGTACCGGCAAGTAGCGGGCCAGATCGCGCATCGGACGCGCGCTGAGAGCCGCGATCCGGAGCCCGGGATGCTTCGACGCGTCCCGAAGCGATCGCAGCGTCGCCGCGGGCACACGCACCCGGTCGGGGCGGCTGACGATGGGCGCGAGCGTGCCGTCGAAGTCGAGCGCGACGAGCACCGGGCGTCCGGCGCGCGCCGCGCGCGCGAGCGAGGCTTCCGCATCCTCCCACGCCCCGTCCGTCATCAGGCGCCGCGCCGCGCGGCGCCGTGCCGTCGTCATCGCCTCCCCGCCGGCCGCATCCCGGGGAGCAGATGCAGCCGGCGCACGTCGCGGATCAGCTTGCGCGCCCAGTCGTACACGTTCTGGGCGGCCACGACCTCGCGCAGAGAGCGCATGCGGTCGCCGCGCTCGGCCGGGCTCAGCGTGAGCGCTCGTTGGAACGCCACCGCGAGGCCCTCGCGGTCGTAGGGTGAAACCTGGATCGCGTGCTCCAACTCGCGCGAGGCTCCGGTGAACGGGCTCAGGATCAGCGCGCCGTCGCCGCCGGGGCGGGCCGCCACATACTCCTTGGCCACCAGGTTCATCCCGTCGTGCAGCGAGGTCACGGCCATCACGTCGGCCAATACGTAATAGGGGATCAGCTCCCGGAAGTCGAGATTCCGCGTGATCAGGTGCACCACGTTTCGCCCGTTCTTCCCGTACGCGGTGTTGAGCCGCTCCACGCGCTGCTCCACGTCCGCCATCAGCGCCTGGTATTCGGGGAGGTTCACGCGCGTGGGCACGCCGATCTGCACCATGACGACGTCCTCGCGCCGGTCGGGATAGAGCTCGAGGAAGCGACCGAAGGCATCCAGCCGCTCCGGCACGCCTTTCGTGTAGTCGAGCCGGTCCACGCCCAGGATCACGCGGGCGCCGCCGAGCCCGAGGGTTTCGCGGATCCGCTCCGCCTCGCGCCGGGTGTTGGGATCGGCCGCCGCCATCGAGATCTCGGCCACGTCGGGACCGATCGCGTATGAGCGCACGAACGTGCGGTGGCCGCGGCGCCGCACCGCCGATCGCTCCCGGTCGATGTGCGCCTCCAGCTCGGTGGCGACTGTGTCCACGAAGTTCATCGCGTGGTGCGGAATGTGGAATCCCAGGAGGTCGCACGCCAAGAGCCCTTCCAGCACCTCGAGCTTCCAGGGAAGGATGCGGAACACCTCGGGATTGGGCCAGGGGATATGCCAGAAGAGAACGATCGACAGGTCGGGACGCTTCTGGCGCAGCCGCGACGCGCAGAGAGCCAGGTGATAATCCTGTAACAGCACGAGCGCCGGCTCGGGTCCCACGCTGGCCGCGATGGCGTCGGCGAATTGCTCGTTCACCTCGCGGTAGTCGCGCCACTCGTCCCACAGGAAATGCGGGCGCACGTAGACGACGTGGCAGAGGGGCCAGAGGCAGCCGTTCGAGAATCGGTTGTAGCCATCGGCGTGCGCCTCGGGCTCGATCCAGACGCGCTGCAGGGTGTAGCGGTTCGATCCGGGGGGCATCGCGACCCGGCCTTGCGCGTCGGCCGTCTCGCGGTCGGCGTCGCCCGTGGCCTGCGCCACCCAGGTCGCGTTCGTGGCGCGGGCGACCGAATCGAGCGCGGAGGCGAGCCCGCCGGGGCTCCGGATCACCTCGACCCCGTGCGCCCCGTGAACGTGCTGGAAGGGCTCTCGGTTCGAGGCGATGACGATCCGGGTGTCGCCGCAGTACTCGCGGACGCTCCGTTCCAGGTCGGAGGGGCCGGTCTGGCGCTCGAACTCCCGCCGGACCGTCTGACGCGTGGCTGCCCTTCGAAGTGCGCGGAGAACCCGCGTACCGGTTGGTTCACCCGTTCGGGCCATCCGATAAGTCTATGGCAGCGTGGCGGATTCGGAAACCAGGATTCGGCCGAGGGGGAAAATCGCCCAACCCGGGAAGCCTTTCGAAACAGGTGCCTTACGACACCGGGTTCCGCGCGGTCCGATGTCCTACGACCGCGGGGGCTCCATACGGGCCAGCTCCCCGAGGTTCCGGACCACCCGGCGGAGCAGGAGGCCGCCCATCGACAGCGCGGCGGCGGCTCCGGCCACGTCGAAGGCAGTGAAGCGGACGCCGTGGATGGTGAAGGGGATCGGCCCCGTGACCAGGGCGACGATGTTGAGCAGGAACAGCACCCCGCGGGCCTCCGTGGGCCCCAGGACCCCGTAGCCGTACCGGAAGACGCCGAAGACGTGCGTCTCCAGGTAGACGTTGATCGAGAGGATGAGGTAGGCGATCACGATGGCGAGCCCGACCGAGAGGAGCATGTAGGGGGAGAAGCCCAGCCCCAGGCCGACCGCGGTCGTGGAATAGGCGTCGGTGAGGTGGTCCAGGTAGAAGCCATACCGCGGGCGCTCGTGCTTCCGGACGCGGGCCAGCGTCCCATCCAGGCTGTCGCCGAACCAGTTCACGATCAGCCCCGCGTTGGAGAGCCACAGCCAGTGCCGGTCGCGCGTGGAGAGGATGTAACCGAGCGCGATCAGGGTGGAGCCGAAAATGCCGATCGCGGTCAGGTGGTCGGGGACCATCCAGCGCGGGAGCGACGCCGCCAGGCGCGGCAGCAGCCACTTCTCGCCCCGGGCCAGGATGAACGTGGCTCGACGTTCGGGGTCCTTGGGAGCGTCGGGAGCGTCGGCCATCAGTCCTCCGGATGGGGGGCGGTCATGAGACGCAGGGGCTGTTCGCGGTTCAGGTTTGCGAACGAACTCCGCGTCCACGCGGGCCGCCAGGGCGCGCATGCCGGGCCCCGAGCTCCAACCCTAGGAGCCGCGCACTTGGCATTCGGGCATTGTAGACCGGAGCACCCGGTTGTCCCACAAGACCCGTTCGGCTCCCCTCGAAGAGAGCGGTCGCCGGCCGAACTGCCCTGACGAGCGCGGACGCGGGTAACGCCGCTCCCAAAGGAGCGGGCCGTAGTGCGCGCGACGCTCGCGGACCTGGCAGGCCTCGGTGATCTTCGATCGGGTTGCAGCCCGATGCGATCGAAACGCCAGCGCGGCGCGAAGGCGATCCTCCAAGGTGGCTCCCTCGATCGCCATGGCGTATTCCACTGCGCGGCGAGATTCGTCCGCGCGACATCCCAGCCCGCGCAGTCCCGCCATCAGATCCTTTGCCTGTTCTTGGCGCGCGTGCGAGGCAGACGCCCGCGCTCCCGGAGCTTCTCGCGGGGCCATCGTCGGGCGTCGCGCCACGGCGTTCCGGCGCACAGGTCCATCCTCCGCCCGCGGAGCAGCGCCAAACTTCCGCCGCTCGACCCGCGCGATCAGGGCATCCAGCGCTCGATCGAGCACTTGGGCCACGTCTCCGGAGGGAACAGCATGGCTGAGCAAAGCCTGGGCACGGCGGAGCTTGTCGTACGTGGTCCGTGCGATCGTGACCTGGACGAAATAG
>DATJEJ010000230.1:0-16132 GCA_035496795.1 Candidatus Omnitrophota bacterium | reverse complement strand
GGCCTCCGCGTCGGGACGACGACGATCCGGGTTCTCTGTGAGGCGAAGCCCGAGAACCTTCCGTGGAAGGACCTCGGCGTCGACGTGGTGCTCGAATGCACGGGGCGCTTCACCGACCGCGACAAGGCCGCGGTGCACCTGGGCGCCGGCGCCAAGCGCGTTCTCGTCTCCGCGCCCTCCAAGGGCGCCGACGCGACGTTCGTCATGGGGGTGAACGACAAGACGTTCGATCCCGCGAAGCACCAGGTGGTCTCGATCGCCTCGTGCACGACCAACTGCCTCGCCCCGGTGCTGTCCGTGCTCGACGAGGCGTTCGGGATCGAGCGCGGCTTCATGACCACGATCCACGCCTACACGAACGACCAGAAGGTGCTGGACGCGCCGCACAAGGACCTTCGCCGCGCGCGCTCGGCGGCGCAGTCGATGATCCCGACCTCGACCGGCGCCGCCAAGGCGATCGGGCTCGTGATCCCGTCGCTGCAGGGGAAGCTGGACGGCATCGCGGTCCGGGTGCCGATCCCCTGCGGGTCGATCATCGACGTGGCGGCGGAAACCGCGCGGCCGGTGTCGGCCGCGGCCGCGAACGACGCCATGCGCGCCGCCTCGACGGGGCGGCTCTCGGGGATCCTCCAGTACATGGAGGATCCGATCGTCTCGGCCGACATCGTGGGCAACCCGCATTCGGCGATCTTCGACGCCCCGCTCACCATGGCCCAGGGGGACCGGCTCGTGAAGGTGTTCGCCTGGTACGACAACGAATGGGGCTTCTCGAACCGCATGGTGGACGCGCTGCTCCTGCTGGGGAAGGCATCCTGAGGAGAACGACATGACGTTTCGGCGGCTGAACCATCTGGAGGCGGAGGGGCGGACGATCTTCGTGCGCGTCGACTTCAACTGCCCCTTGAAGGCCGAGGGGGGCGTGGCCGACGACACGCGCATCGTCGCCTCGCTGCCGACCTTGCGCTACCTGCTCGACAAGGGCGCCCGCCTCGTCGTGGCCTCGCACCTGGGACGGCCCAAGGGGAAGCGGGATCCGAAGCAGAGCCTCCTGCCGGTGCGGGACGTGCTCGAGAAGTATCTCCGGGGCTCGGTGCGTTTCGCCCCCTCGATCATCGGACCCGAGGCGGAGGCCGAGGCGCGCGCCCTCCAACCCGGGCAGGCCCTGCTGCTGGAGAACCTGCGCTTCGACCCGCGCGAGGAGGCGAACGATCCCGAGTTCAGCCGCGCCCTGGCCGCGCTCGCCGAGGCCTACGTGAACGACGCGTTCGGCTCGGCGCACCGCGCGCACGCCTCGACCGTCGGGATCACCGCGCACCTGGCCGATCGCGCCGCCGGATTCCTGATGGAGAAGGAGCTCTCGGCGCTGGGGCGGCTCCTGGACGGTGCCGCGCGGCCGTACGTGGCGATCCTCGGCGGCGCCAAGATCTCGGGCAAGATCGACGTGCTCCAGAACCTCCTGCCCCGCGTGGACCGGGTCTTCGTCGGAGGCGGGATGATGTTCACTTTCCTGCGCGCGAAGGGGCTGGAGACGGGGCGATCGCTGGTGGAAGAGGATCGGATTCCGCTGGCGGCCGAGCTGCTCCGGTCGGCGGAGGGCTCGAAGCTGCTCCTGCCCGAGGACTGCCGCGCCGCGGCCGACCCCAAGGGGGAGGACCCGGGGCGCATCGTTCCCGTGACGGCGATTCCGCCCGACCGGATGGGGGTGGACATCGGCCCCGCGTCCCTCGGAGCGGTCGCTTCGGCGCTCGCCGAGGCGAAGACGGTGTTCTGGAACGGTCCCATGGGGATCTTCGAAGTGCCGTCCTACGCCGAGGGGACGATCGGCGTGGCGCGCGAGATGGCTCGCGCCACCAAGCGCGGCGCCTTCACCGTCGTGGGGGGCGGAGACTCGCTCGCCGCGGTGAACGCGGCCGAAGTGGAGCACCAGATCAGCCATCTCTCGACGGGCGGCGGTGCGTCGCTCGAGTTCCTGGAAGGGAAGGAACTCCCCGGCGTCGCCGCGCTGGAGGACGCGCCGCGGCCGGCACGATGAAGCGCATCCTGGCCGGCAACTGGAAGATGAACCTCCTCCTGGCCGAGGCGCGCGCCCTCTACGAGGGCGTGGCCGCGGGATGCCGGGAGCGCTCCGGAATCGCCTGCGTCGTCTTTCCGCCCACGACCGCGCTGGCCGCGCTGGCGGCCTCGCGTACCGAGGACGGTCCCGCGCTCGGGGTGCAGAACTGCCACTTCGAATCGAAGGGCGCCTTCACCGGCGAGGTCTCGGCGGAACAGGCCAAGGACGCGGGCGCGCGGTACGCGCTGGCCGGGCACTCGGAGCGGCGCCGCCTCTTCTGCGAGAGCGATCAGCTCGTGCGCCAGAAGCTGATCGCCGCGTGGCGCACGGGACTCCATCCCGTGCTCTGCATCGGCGAGACCCTGGCCGAGCGCGAGCGGCGCGAGACGCGCGACGTGCTCGCGCGGCAGCTCCGGCGCGCGCTCGAGGGCTCTCCCGGGAAAGCGCCGCTCTGGGTCGCGTACGAGCCGGTGTGGGCGATCGGAACGGGGGTGGTCGCGTCGGTGGAGGAGGTCGTCGAGGCGCACGCCTGGGTGCGCGAGGAGCTCGCCGCCGCGGGACGGGGCGCCGCCGGCGATCCGGTCCCCATTCTCTACGGCGGGAGCGTGGACCCCAGGAATGCCGGGCCCCTGGCCGCGGCGCCGGGGGTGGACGGCTTCCTCGTGGGCGGAGCCTCGCTTCAGGCCGCCTCCTTCCTCGAGATCGGCCGCCTGCTGGAGCAGACCGTCCCCGCGCATTGACCCTCGCGGGGGCGCATGGTACCCTCGCTTACTCGTTTCGGCACGGCCAACGATCTCGAAAGGAAGCTCGCGCATGTCCGGTGTCATCCTGGGTCTGGTCGTCACCCTTCACGTTCTCGCCTGCATCGCGCTCATGATCACGATCCTCCTCCAGTCGGGGAAGGGCGGCGGTCTGGCCGGTGCGTTCGGGGGCGGCTCCAGCCAGACCCTCTTCGGCGGACGCGGCGCGGCGGGCTTCCTGAGCCGCGCGACCACCGTGCTCGCGATTCTCTTCTTCGTGACGTCGCTGACGCTCGGCCTCTCGTCGTCGAAGGCCACGTCGCGGCGCAGCCTGGTTCAGGAAGAGGCGCGGCGCCGCGCGGCGGGCGCGCCTCCGGTCGGTTCGGGCGCGACCGCGCCTTCGCCGGGGGCCTCCGGTCCCCTGGGCGGCGGCACCGTGACGCCCGCTCCTCCGGCCGGCACGGCTCCGGCTCCACGCGGTCCGACGGCTCCCTCGCCGAGCGGCACGACGGCTCCTCCTTCCGGTCCCGCGACGAGCGGCGGCGCGACGACGCCACCGGCCTCGGGCAGCGGACAGTCGCCCGCGACCGGCGGACAATGATCCAGCAGACGCCCGGGTGGTGGAATCTGGTAGACACGTACGTTTGAGGGGCGTATGGGTAACCCCCGTGCGAGTTCAAATCTCGCCCCGGGCACACATCGGGTCCCCATCCCGCGAGGGAGGGGGACCCGTTTTCATGCGTGAGCGCGTCGGGGCGCGGAAGGTCGGGCCCGCGGGGACTCTCGCGGCGCGTCTAGGGGAGCGGATTCTCCGGAGTGGACATCGCCTGGGCGCCGGCGCGCGAAGCGGCCGGCTCGGGAAGGATCCCGACCAGGCGCATGCAGAAGCGCTCTTCCGCGCGGATCTCGTTCCGTCCGCCGCAGTGCTGGCAGCGGATGTAGGCCCGGCGCGGATCTTCCTTCAGGTGGAAGATCTGATTCGGGCCGAACAGCCTGCTGCACCGGAGGCATTCGACCGCGGGGCTGGAGACGATCTCGGCCATTTCGGGCATTCGGACTCCTCCATCGGGAGAGGGAAGGGTGCGCGGCGCACCCGCGCGGCGCATCGCTCGAAACGTACTATAGCCCCGGCGTTCCGGAGCGGCAAGCGGCCGGGGGAGCGCGCCGCGTGACCCGCCGCGCTCCCGAAGCCGGCTACGACGCGGCTCGCGCCGCCGCCTACTGGGGCGGGGCGCGGCACGAGACGGGAGACGAGCTGGCCGCGGTGCTCAGCCTGGGCGAGCCGCCGCACGTGAACGCGGCGTACGACGCCTGGGAGACGGGGCTCCTGCTGGACGTGATCGGCCGCGCCGACCGAGGCCTCGACCTCGGCGCCGGTGTCGGAAGGGTATCGATCCGGCTGGCCTCCCGCGTGGCCCGCCTCGCCTGCGGCGACCTGGCGCCGGGGATGCTCGAGCGGCTGCGCCGGAACGCGGCGCGCGCGGGCGCTCCTGGCCTCGACCCGGTGCGGCTCCGCTCCGACCGGCTTCCGTTTCGCGAGAGCTCCTTTCCGGTCGCCGTCTGCCTGGGTCTTCTGGAACACCTCCCCCCCGAGGGGCGCCGCGCCACGCTGGCCGAGCTCGCTCGCGTCGTGCGCCCGGGAGGGCTCCTGGTGCTCGTCCTGAACAACGACCGAAGCGCGCTGCTCCGCGATCCCTCGGACAACCCGCACCGCGTCGGCGCGCAGCGCGAGAACGGCTACTACTGCGCCGTGGTGCAGGAGGCGGACCTCCTGGCCGAGGCGGAGCCTCATTTCCGGGACGAGGCGCTGGGCTCCAATCTCTTCTATGCGCTGCAGCGCCACGCCTCGCGCGCCCTGGACGAATCGCGGCGGCGCGACGCGCGCCTCGCCCCCTTCTTCGAGCGCGCCGCGGCGTGGGACCGCGCCCTCCGGCCGCGCGGGCCGATGGCCGATGCCGCGGCCGACCACCATCTGCATCTCCTGGTGCGCCGGTGAGCCGGCCGCCGATCCTGATCACCGGGGGAGCCGGCTACATCGGCTCCGTGCTCGTGCGTCGCCTCCTCGAAGACGGGGCCCGCGTGCGCGTCCTCGACCGTTTCCTCTTCGGCGGCCAGGGATTGGATGGGATCGCGTCGGACGGATCGCTCACGGTGCTCCACCGCGATCTTCGCGATCCGCGGGCGCACGCCGAGGCGCTCGAAGGGGTGGAGACGGTGATCCACCTCGCGGCGATCGTCGGGGACAAGGCGTGCGCGCAGGACGAGGAGCGCGCGGTGCAGACCAACTGGACCGCGACGGTGGCCTTCGCGCGATCCGCCGCGGCGCGCGGCATCCGCCGCTTCGTCTTCGCCTCCACCTGCAGCGTCTACGGCGAGGGGCGCGAGGAGACCCTCACCGAGGAGTCCCCGGTGAAGCCGCTCTCCCTCTACGCGGAAACGCGCTGGCATGCCGAGCAGGGGCTGCTCGAGCTGGCCTCCGAGGGAACGCTGCAGCCGGTGCTGCTGCGCTTCGGGACCGTCTACGGCCTGTCGCCACGGATGCGCTTCGACCTGGTGGTGAACCTGCTCGCGCGCGACGCCGTGCTGAAGGGCGCCGTCACCATCTTCGGCGGCGAGCAGTGGCGCCCCTTCGTGCACGTGTCCGACATCGCGCGTGCGCTCCGGCTGGCCGCCTTCGAGCCGCCGCCGGAGGACTCGCCGATCGTGAACGTGGGGGACAATCTGGAGAACTACCAGCTCAAGGACCTCAAGGAGGCGATCGAGGAGAACGTTCCCGGCGCCAGCGCCACGATCCAGCCGGCCGCCAGGGACCCGCGCACCTACCGCGTGTCGTTCGACAAGATCGAACGGCTCTGGGGATTCCGCGCCGAGCGCCGCGTCGGAGAGGGGATCGCCGAGATCGCGGCCGCGGTTCGCGGCGGGCGGATCCCGCAGCCCTACGACGCCCGCTACGTGAACGCCTGACGCGGCGTCCGCTCGGGCCCGGGCGCTTCCCGCGGCGCCGGGAGCGCTACCTCGCCTCGAATGCTTCCGTGGTATACGCCTCGGGATTTCCCTTGCGCGCCCAGGGGCGGCCCCGGTAGCGTCGGATCGGCAGCTCGTCCGACTTCCGGGAGACAAACCCATGCCCCGTTTGGAATTCGACCCGACCCAGCTCCGCGAGCGCGCGCTCTTCGTGCGCCGCGACATCATCGCCCTGCTCGCGCGCTCCCAGTCCGGCCACAGCGGCGGGCCGCTCTCTTCCGCCGACTTCGGGAGCGTGCTCTTCTTCCGGGAGATGAATCTGGATCCCGCCCGGCTCGACGATCCCGGCCGCGATCTCTGGCACTTCTCGATCGGCCACATCACCCCCTGCATCTACGCGCTGATGGGGGAGCGCGGCTACTTCCCGCTGCGCGATCTCCTCCAGTTCCGCCGGTTCGAGGGGCATCTCCAGGGGCATCCGAGCAAGCACGACACGCCCGGCGTCGAGGTATCGTCCGGCTCGCTCGGCCAGGGTCTCTCGGTCTGCTGCGGGATGGCGCTCGGCTCGCGGATGGACAAGAACCCGCGGCGCGTCTACTGCGTGATGGGCGACGGCGAGCAGCAGGAGGGGCAGATCTGGGAGGCGGCGATGTTCGCCGCGCACTACAAGCTGGACAACCTCTGCGGCGTGATCGACTACAACCGGAAGCAGATCGACGGCGACGTGCAGGACGTGATGGGGATAGCGCCGCTCGCGGACAAGTGGCGCGCGTTCAACTGGAACGTGATCGTCTGCGACGGCCACGACATCCCCTCCATCATCGACGCGTTCGACGCCGCGCGCGCGACGAAGGGAAAACCCTCGGTGATCCTCGCGAAGACGGTGATGGGGAAAGGCGTGTCCTACATGGAGGACGACTACCGCTGGCACGGCGTACCGCCCAGCGTGGAGCAGGCGGAGAAGGCGCTCGCGGAGCTGGGAACCACCCTGGACGCCTGGACGAAGCGCCTGGAATCCCACGGCGCGGCGCAGCCGGCGCCGCCCGCGGCTCCCGCGGCACCCGTACCGGCCGCCGTGGCGGGAGGTGCCCGATGAGCGGCGGAACCGCTCCGGCCGCCCCGCGCCCCGCCGAGCCCGCGACCCTGGCCAAGCCCGAGATGAAGCGCACCCGCGAGGGGTTCGGGCACGGACTGGTCGACCTGGGGGAGAAAGATCCGCGCATCGTCGTGCTGGTGGGCGACCTGACCGGCTCGACGAACGTGAACTTCTTCGCGGAGAAGTTCCCCGACCGCTTCATCCAGGTCGGCATCGCCGAGCAGAACATGATGTGCGTGGCCGCCGGGCTCGCCGCGGTGGGGAAGATCCCCTTCCTCGCGACCTACGGCGCCTTCGCCTCCTGCCGGAGCGCCGATCAGATCCGCGTGACCGTGGCCTACACGAATCTTCCGGTGAAGATCGGAGGCGCGCACGGCGGCATCAGCGTGGGTCCCGACGGGGCCACGCACCAGGCGATGGAGGAGATCGCGATCATCCGCTCGATCCCCAACATGCGGATGATCGTCCCCGCCGACTACTACGAGACGCGCAAGGCGACGGTGGCCGCGGGGAGCGACCTGCATCCGTACTACATCCGCTTCGGGCGCGAGCCGGTCCCGGTCGTGACCGATGCCGGGTCTCCCTTCGTGATCGGGCGCGCGAACCAGCTCCGCGAGGGGAAGGACCTCGCCATCATCGCGTGCGGCGTGATGGTCTACGAGGCGCTCGTCGCCGCCGAGGCGCTGGCGGCGCGGGGCATCGAGTGCCGGGTGCTGAACATGCACACGCTGAAGCCGCTGGACAAGGAAGCCATCGAGCGCGCCGCGCGCGATTGCGGCGCCATCGTCACCGCCGAGGAACATCAGATCCACGGGGGGCTGGGGGGCGCCGTCGCCGAAGCCGTGGTGGCCGCGCATCCCGTTCCGATGGAGCTGGTGGCGGTGCACGACCGCTTCGGCCGGTCGGGAAAGCAGGACGAGCTGATGGCCGCGTTCGGGATCAAGGCCCCGGACGTGATCCGGGCCGCGGAGCGCGTGCTCGCTCGCAAACGCGGCCGGTAATGCCGCGGCGCCACGCCGCGCCACGTTCATGAGAGCCCCGCTCCGGACCGCGGCCGCGGCGCTCGTCGCCGCCCTCGCCGCGGCCGCGCCGCTCGCATACGCGCAGCCGCCGCGTCCCGCGCCGCCGTCCGCGTCCCCGTCCGTTTCCAAGACCGACACCCTCGCCGTTCCGCCCCGCGTCGTCCTGGGACAGGGTCCCGCCCTCGCCGCGGCCGCGTTCGATTCCGCGACCGGTTCCTGGGGCGTGGCGTGCGCCGCTTCCGAGATCGCGGTGGGCGCGCGCGCCCTGGAGGCTTCGGCCGATGCGGGCGCGCTCCTCTCGCTGGGTCCCGGCGCCGGGGCCCTTGGCGCCGCGGCCTCCGCGCTCGCGCGGGGGATGGATCCCGACTCGGCCCTCGTCCTGCTCGTGCCCGCCGGCACCGATCCGGCGGCCCGGCTGGGCATCGTCGTGGGGCGCGGCGGGCGTGTCGCGGCCCGCTCGGGCGCTCATCTGCCGGGATTTTCGGGCGCGGTCCTCCGCCCGCGCTTCGCCTGCGCCGGCTACGGCCTCCGGGGTGCGGCCTCCCTCGAGGCGATGGCCGAGGCGTTCGCCCAGCGAGGGGGCGATCTGGGCGCGCGGCTCCTCGCCGCGCTCGAAGCGGGCGAGCGGGCGGACGGCGATCCCTTCGCGGCGCGGGGGAAGGAAGCCTCGGCGGCACTTCTCGTCGTGCGCGCCGTGACGGAGCCCCGGTCCGGCTCCGGCTCCGACCGGGTCACCGATCTGCGCGTGGACCTGGACAAGGATCCGATCGGCGCCCTCGGCCGTATCTACGCGCGCCACGCCGAGACGTTCCTTCCCGCGGCGCACGTTCGCTACGGCGACGCGGCCAGGCGGCGCGGCGACGACGCGGCGGCCGCGCGCGAGTACGCCGCCGCGGAGTCCGGGTTCCGCGCCGCGGTGGCCGGAGGTCCCAAGGACGCGGATGCCTTGAACGAACTGGCGTGGTTCCTGGCGACGCGCGGAGGAGATCCCGCCGAGGCGCTGCGCTACGCGGAGGCCGCGGTGGCGGCGCGAAGCGACGATCCGAACCTCCTCGACACGCTGGCCGAGGCGGCCTACCGGGCGGGAAATCTGGAGCGGGCCATCGAAGCGGCCGAGCGGGCGGTACGGCTGTCGCGGGGGAACGAGCGCTTCGCGGAGCGGCTTCGCGCCTTCCGCGCCGCGCGAGCGGCGCTGGCTCCGCCTAGCCGGTGAACGAGCCGGGCGCCGGCTGGGGCGTCCGGAGAAACGGGGCCAGCGCGCGGACGCCGATCGGCTCGGTGGCGTGGAACGGCTCGCCGTAGGTCACGCCGATCATCCCGCCGTAGTGGCGCGCTCGGGACTCCACGAAGTCCAGAAAGCCTTCCCGATTGAGCGGCGTGGGCCGCGCGTCCGCCGAGGCGCGGCTCACCTGGCTCCCATGCGCGAGGATCGCCGCGCGCTTCGCGTCCCAGTGAGCCGTGACGTCCACGACGAACGAGGGCGCAAAGCCGACGCGCGAGGCGAAGTGGTAGCGCACGCGCGGACGGAAGGGAGCGGCGTCCCCGCCCCCCTCGAAGCGGCGCAGCCCGGCCAGGTAGGAGGCGCGGTCGATCAGCTCCGACGCGGCCACGTGGTCGGGGTGGCGGTCCCTGGGGAAGTGCACGACCACCACGTCGGGGCGGAGCGCGCGAAGCCAGAGCACCGCGCGGCGCACCTGCTCGGGATCGTGGGCGTGCAGGCCTCCGTCCGGCAGCCCCGCGTTCCATCGACCGCACGCGCGCAGGAGGCGCGCGGCCTCGGCCGCTTCGGCCGCTCGAATCTCGGGAGTGCCGTTGGTCGCGCTCTCCCCGCGCGTCAGATCCAGGATTCCGGCGCGGAGCCCCTCGGCGGCCGCGGCCGCGATCGTCCCGCCGCAGGAGATCTCCACGTCGTCGGGATGTGCGCCGATCGCCAGCAGATCGAGCGGGGGTCCGTCGTGCGAGGGGGGAGCGTCGAGGTCGCGCGCGGGCGCCACGGGATCAGGACCGGTGGAAGGCTTCGAACGGCTCGACGCTCACCGGCCGTCCGTCCGGTCCGGAGAAGCGGTGGCTGGTCCGGAGGATGCGCACCGTCCCGGTGGCGGCGCGCATCACCATCGAGTGGGTCTCGGCGCCGTCGCCGCTGAAGCGGACGCCGTCGAGCATGTCTCCGTCGGTGACGCCGGTCGTGGCGAAGATGATCGAGTCGCCGCGCGCGAGATCGGTCTCGCTGTAGATCCGGTCATGGTCGACGATTCCCATCCGCTGCGCGCGCTGCTTCTCCTCGTCGCTCCGGAACTTCAGGCGCCCCTGCATCGCGCCTCCCATGCAGCGGAGCGCCGCGGCCGCGAGCACGCCCTCGGGCGCGCCGCCGATCCCCACCAGCACGTCCACGCCGGTCGACTCGACCGCGGTGGCCATGGCGGCCGAGACGTCGCCGTCGGGGATCAGGTGGATGCGCGCGCCGACCTTCCGGATCCGCTGGATCAGCTCCTCGTGGCGCGGCCGGTCGAGCACGACGACGGTGAGATCCTCGAGGTCGTACCCCTTGGCGGCCGCGATCGACTCGAGGTTCTCCTCGACGGAGCGGGAGAGATCGATCGCGTTCGCGGCCTTGGCGCCGACCGCGATCTTCTCCATGTAGGTGTCGGGGGCGTGGAGGAAGTGGCCCCTCTGGGCGAGGGCGATGACCGCGAGGGCGTTGTCGCGGCCGAAGGCCACCGAGTTCGTGCACTCGAGCGGGTCGAGCGCGATGTCCACCTCGGGGCCGTATCCCGAGCCGACGCGCTCGCCGATGTAGAGCATCGGCGCCTCGTCGCGCTCTCCTTCGCCGATCACGACCGTGCCGCGGATGTCCACGTTGTCGAACGCGCGGCGCATCGCGGTCACGGCGGCCTGGTCGGCTCCGTGCGCGTCGCCGCGCCCCATGAAGCGCGCGCAGGCGAGTGCGGCCGCTTCGGTGACGCGAACCAGGTCGAGGCCGACGTGGCGGTCCACTAGCGGGCCTCCGGCCCCGTCAGGGCGGTGGCGTCGATCTCCTCCCAGTCGCTCTGCGCGCCGTTCCAGCGGAAGAGGCGGATGCGGCTGGTGGACTCGGTCTTGGAGTAGACGTACTCGACATGGGTCCCGCCGCCGGCACGATTCGAGTAGTGCATCTTCTTGTCGACGACGAGCGGCTTCGTGGTGCGGACCAGCTTCATCCGGCCCTGGGGGCTCTCCCACGTGACGGACTCGGAGACGGCGTGCGTCTCCTCGTCCTCGGACTCGTCGAATTCGAGGTTCCCGAAGTGCTTGTCCAGGCGGCGGAGCACCTCTTCCCAGCGCTGATCGTTCATGGATCGGCCCTCGATTGACTTGCGGACTGAGCCGCCTATAGTACCACAGCCCATGGCCCCGACAGAAGATGCCCCGCTCGCTTCCGGATTCCAGGGACGCTCCGCCCTCGTCGTGGGGGGCTCGCGCGGTCTCGGCCGCGCCGTGGCGATCGCGCTCGCGCGCGAGGGATGCCGCGTGCTGGCGGTGGGGCGCTCGGCGGCCCCGCTGGCCGCGCTGCGCGAGACGGCCGCGGCGCGAGGGCTTCGCCTCCGGACGGCGCGCGGCGACGTGACGCGCCCCGGCACGGCTAGGCGGCTGGTGCGCCAGGCCGGCGCGCTCTCCGGACCAGGGGGACCCGGGGGACCCGGGGGACGCGGGGGGCGCGGGCGGCTGGGGCATGCCGCCCCCGACATCGTCGTGCACGCGGCGGGCGACTACTGGGAGGGGCCGCTCCGGGACCTCACGCCCGAGCGGTGGGAAGCGCTCGTCCACTCCAACGTGACCGGCGCGGTCGCGCTCCTCCACGCCGCGCTTCCACCCATGCGCCGGCGGCGCTTCGGGCGCGTGCTCCTCTTCGGCGTCGCCGGCGGGGACACGCCGCGGGCGGCGTCGCGCGCCCACGGCTACCGCGCCGCCAAGATCGCCCTCCTCACGATCGCGCGGAGCGCGGCCCAGGAAGAAGCGGAGCACGGCATCACGATCAACGTGATCCTTCCGGGCGTGATCCGGACCCCCGGCACGCCGGCGCGGTGGGCCGCGGCGGCCGCGGCGGCGAAGATCCCGGCCGGCCGCCTGGGCACTCCGGGAGAGGTGGCACGCGCCGCGCTCTTCCTTCTGGCGGAGGAATCGGGCTACATCACGGGCGCGGCACTCCCGGTCTCCGGCGGATACCTGCTCTGACCTCCGCGGAAGGGCCTCCGTAACTCCCTGGAGGTCCGGTCGTTGATGCCGGTCGCGCAAGGTGTTACAATCAGCATGACTCCATATTCTCGAAAGTCTGGTTCCGTCTCCCCGAGGGTGACCTCTTGCGCCCGTCCACGCCCAAAACCTGGGTCCTGAAGAGCCCCGCGGCCCCCGAGCTCGCGGAACGGCTCAAGACCGAATTGGGCGTCTCCGATACGTTCGCCCGCCTGCTCGCCAACCGCGGCTTCACCTCCTCCGCGCAGGTCGAGTCGTTCCTCGTTCCCACGACCGACAAGCTGCTCGACGCGTTCACCATGCGCGATATGGACCGGGCGGTGGACCGCGTCCTCCAGGCCGTGGCCGCGCGCGAGTCGATCCTGGTCTACGGCGACTACGACGTGGACGGCATCACGTCGACGTCGCTCCTGACGGCCGCGCTGGCGAAGATGGGCGCCAAGGTCTCCTACTTCATCCCCGACCGGATCCGGGACGGTTACGGCTTCTCGGAGCGGGGCGTGGACGTGGCGCGCAAGCGCCGCATCCGCCTCGTGATCACCGCCGACTGCGGCATCACCGCCACGAACGAGGTGCGCCTCGCGCAGAAGGAGGGCATCGACGTCATCGTGACCGACCATCACGAGCCGCTCGGCGAGCTGCCCCAGGCCTCCGCCGTGCTGAACCCCAAGCGCAAGGACTGCCCCTACCCGTTCAAGGAGCTCGCGGGAGTCGGCGTGGTGTTCAAGCTGGTGCAGGGGCTGGCCGCGCGGCGCCCCGACGTGCTTCCGCCCGATTTCGTCTTCCACCATCTCGACCTGGTCGCGCTCGGCACCATCGCCGACGTCGTTCCGCTGGTGGGGGAGAACCGCGTCTTCGCCAAGATCGGCCTGGACCGCCTCTGCCATTCCGACAAGCCCGGAATCGCGGCGCTCAAGGAAGTGGCTGGCCTTCGCACGCGCCGCGTCGAGAGCGGCCACGTGGCCTACATCCTGGCGCCGCGCATCAACGCGGCCGGAAGGCTCGGGAACGCGGAGAGCGGCGTGCGCCTGCTCCTCTCGACCGATCCGCGCGAGGCGGAGATCATCGCGGAGAGCCTCGAGGAGGACAACGCGAACCGGAAGAAGATCGACGAGTCCACGCTGGAGGACGCGCTCGACCAGCTGCAGAAGCACGGCAGCGAGCTTCCTCCCGCCATCGTCCTCTGGTCCGACCGGTGGCATCCCGGCGTGCTCGGGATCGTGGCGTCGCGGCTCATCGAGCGCTTCCACCGCCCGACGATCCTCATCGCCTCCGACGGGGACGAGGGGAAGGGCTCGGGGCGGAGCATCCCCGGCTTCGACGTGTGCCTGGCGCTCCAGGAGTGCCGCGGACACCTTCTCGGCTTCGGCGGCCACTCCTACGCCGCCGGCCTCACGATCCGCACCGAGTGCCTCGAGGCGTTCCGCGACCACCTCTGCGACGTGGTGCGCTCCAAGGTCCAGCCCGACGATTTCATCCCCAAGCTCTCGATCGACGGCCCGATCGACCTCGAGCACCTGAACGAGGACCTGGTCCAGGCGCTCGACCGGCTGGCGCCGTTCGGGATCGGCAACGCCGAGCCGCTCTTCGTGGCCGACGACGTGAAGCTCTCCCTGCCGCCCGCCGTCGTGAGCCGGAACCACCTCAAGCTCACCATCCGCCAGAACGGCCGCGACCTCGACTGCATCGGGTTCGGCATGGGACACATGGCGAGCGTCATCGCCCAGAACGGCGGCAAGCTCTCCGTGGCGTTCGTCCCCACGATCAACGTCTGGCAGAACCGCTCGCGCCTCCAGCTCAAGCTGCGCGACATCCAGGTCCGCTGACCGTGGTCCCGGCCCCCCCGGACGCCTTGGGGCCGCTCCTCGAGGCGCTGCACAAGACCGGCAAGCCCTTCCATCTCGAGAAGGTCCGCGAAGCCTACGAATTCGCCGCGCGCGCGCACGCCAATCAGAAGCGCCGCTCGGGCGAGCCGTTCGTGACGCACTCGGTCGCGGTGGCCGCGATCCTCGTGGATCTCCTGGGGACGGGACTCGACGACACGCTGCTCGAAGCCGCGCTCCTCCACGACGTGGTGGAGGACACCGAGATCGACCTCCCCGCCATCCAGCGCTCCTTCGGTCCCGAGGTCGCGGCGCTCGTGGACGGCGTGACCAAGATCAGCGGCCTCCACTTCGACCGCCCCGAGACGGAGCAGGCGGAGAACTTCCGGAAGATGCTCCTGTCCATGGCGCGCGACCTGCGCGTCATCCTGATCAAGCTGGCGGACCGCCTCCACAACATGCGCACCCTGAACGCGCTGAATCCCGAGCGGGCGCGCGCCATCGCGCGCGAGACGCGGGAGATCTACGCGCCGCTCGCCCACCGGCTGGGCATCGCGCGGATCAAGTGGGAGCTGGACGACCTCTGCCTGAAGCACCTCGATTTCGAGGCGTTCCAGGAGCTCCGCCAGAAGGTCGCGCTGAAGCGCGAGGAGCGCGAGCGCCAGATCCAGGAGGTGATGGGGCCGGTGAAGGACCGCCTGGTGGCGGCCGGCATCAAGGCCGACGTCATGGGGCGCCCGAAGCACCTGGAGTCGATCTACCGGAAGATGCGCACGCAGGAGCGCGCCTTCGAGGAGATCTTCGACCTCCTGGGCATCCGGGTGATCACGCGCGACAAGGCCGAGTGCTATCGGGTCCTCGGCGTGGTGCACGACCTCTTCACGCCGGTGCACGAGCGCTTCAAGGACTACATCGCCACGCCCAAGAGCAACATGTACCAGTCGCTCCATACGACGGTGGTCGCCCCCGGCGGCCTCATGGTGGAGTTCCAGATCCGCACCGCCGAGATGCACCAGATCGCCGAGCTCGGCGTCGCGGCGCACTACCGGTACAAGGAAGGCGGGCGGCAGGACGCGGAGCTCGAGGCGAAGCTGGCGCCGCTCCTGCGCGGGGCGGACTTCCAGAGCGCGACGACGGGCGATCCCGACGAGTTCATGGAATATCTCAAGACGAGCCTCTACCAGGACGAGGTCTTCGTCTTCACGCCGCGCGGCGACCTGCGGCGGCTGCCGCGCGGCGCCACGCCGCTCGACTTCGCCTACCTCGTGCATACGCAGGTGGGGAACCATTGCGTCGGCGCCAAGGTGAACGGCCGGATCGTGGCGCTCCGCACCGAGCTCCGGAGCGGAGACACGGTGCAGATCATCACGTCGCCGGGCGCCAAGCCGAACCGCGACTGGCTGAAGCTGGTGCGCACGCACGCCGCGCGCTCCAAGATCCGCCACTGGCTCAAGGTGGCCGAGCACTCCGACAGCGTCGCGCTCGGGAAAGAGATCCTCGAGCGCGAGCTGCGCCGCCGGCGCCTCACCCCGCCCGCCGGCGTCTCCCTGGAGAGTCTCGCGCAGTCGATGGGGCATCCCGACGTGAACGGCCTCTACGCCGCCCTGGGGCAGGGCAATCTCTCGGTGCAGCAGGTGATCGGCAAATGGATCCCCGACGGCGGCGGCCCGGTGCAGCGCCTCAAGGAGGCCTCGCTCGAGACGATCCGGGCGATCACGGGCCGGCCGGGGCACGGCGTGCGCATCCAGGGCGTGGACAACCTGATGGTCGCCTACGCCAAGTGCTGCCAGCCGGTGCCGGGCGATCCGGTGGTCGGCATCGTGACGCGCGGACGCGGGGTGACCGTGCACCGCACCGATTGCCCGAACACGTTCGACGACCGCGTGCCCGCCGAGCGGCGGATGGTCGTGGACTGGAGCGCCAAGCCCGAGGACTCCTTCACCGTGAAGCTCTCCATCTTCGGCCAGGACCGGAAGAGCCTCCTGGCCGACATCGCCAAGGCGATCTCGACCACGAACACGAACATCCGGACCGCCGGGATCAAGGCGAACGACCGGAACGCCCGCGGCGCGTTCGTGGTCGAGGTGCGCGACCTGGCGCATCTCCGCGAGGTGATGCGCGCGATCGAGAACGTGGACGGCGTGGACGCCGTCGAGCGCGAGCAGGTCTTCGGCAAGCCGGGCCACGGGGAAGCCGGCCTCGCT
>DATJEJ010000229.1:0-2711 GCA_035496795.1 Candidatus Omnitrophota bacterium | reverse complement strand
CTTCGTCACCACGGCGTCCGCGCGCGCGCTCCTCACGGCGGCGCGCGAGACGATGAGGGGGTACTGGGGCGAAGCAGCCGTCACGGCGGCCGGCGACTCGGGCGCCGTCGTGCGTGCGTCCGCCGTGGATTCGATCCCCTGGCCGGGCCCCCCGGCGTCCGTCTATCTGAGCCTCGTGGGCGACGAGGGTACGCGCGCGTGCGTCGGAGGTCCGCCCGCCGAGGGAGGGCTGGCGGGCACGGTCCGGTCGCTGGCCCGCCGCGCCCTCCATTCCGATCCGCGCCGGCCCCCCGTGCGCCAGGAAGAGCTGGAGCGCCTGCGCATCGTGATCTCCTTCGCCGGCACCGGAGCGCCGATCGTCGATCCGATGGAGTGGGATCCCGGCACGGAGGGACTCCTCGTGCGCTCCGGGGAGCGGAGCGTCGCGTTCCTGCCCGGCGAGGCGCGCACCGTCGCCTGGGCCCTTCGCGAGGCGCGACGCATTCGCGTTCTGGCGGGCCCGCCGTCCTCGGCGTCCTACCAGCGCTTTCCCGTCGTGGTCCTGATGGAATCCCCCGTTTCCGGAGTCCACCGAGAGGAGTCCCATGCCGCGCCTTGACCCGATGGCCGTCCCGGCGCTGTCGCGCGCCGCCCTCGCCCTCCTTCTCGCCATGGCTTTCGGCGCGCCGCGAGCCGGCGCTTCGGAGGGAAGCCGCCTCGCCGGCCGCGTGGTGGACGCGGCGACCCTCGCGCCGATCGCGGGGGCGGAGATCGAGCTGGCGAACATGAACGCGGGGCAGGGCTTCTACCGCGTGCGGAGCGACGCCAAGGGTGCGTTCACCATCGAGCGGGTGGCTCCCGACCGCACCTACGGACTCACCGTCAGCGCGCCGGGCTACGCCGACTTCGTGCTCTCCGGCTGGCAGTTCCCGGCGCCCCAGCGCTCCGCCGAGGTGGTGATCCCGCTGGATCGCGCAGGCTCCCTCGAAGTCCGCGCGCTTCGCGCCGACGGCCGCACGGCGGTGGCGAACGCGCGCGTCTCGGTCCGCACCGAGCGGGGCGAGCGCTGGTGGGAGGGATTCCGCCCACCGCCCGCGCCGGTCTTCACGGACGCTTCCGGCGCGGCGCGATTCGTGGACCTGGAGGCGGGGAGCTGGACCGTGACCGCGGAATCGCCGGGGCTGCTTCCTTCCGAGACGAGGCAGGTGATCGTCCGGCGCGGCGAGACCACGTCGGTCCCGGCGACCCTGGTGAAGGCCGCGTCGTTGGCCGGCGTGGTGCGGCTTCGCGACGGCACGCCGCTGCCGAGCATCACGGTGACGGCGCGCGGCCCCGGCGAGGGGGTGGGGACCAGCGGACCCGACGGCGCGTTCGCGATCGAGGGGCTGGCGCCGGGACGATACCGCCTGGAGGTGAATCCGGAGGGCTTCGACGCCTGGCGCAGCGAGGAGACCTACCGCCTGGACGAGGGGGCCTCGCGCGGCGATCTGGTCGTCACGGTCACGCCCAAGGCGCCCGAGCTCGCGGTGGTGCTGGAGCGCGAAGCGCTCGTCCCCGGGACGAGCATGACGGTCGAAGTGCGCTCGTTCCGCGTGGATTCGGTCGGTCTCGCGCTCTTCGAGATTCCCGCCCCGCTCCTCGTGGATCCCGCGCGCGATTTTCGCCAGCTCGCCGAGGGGGGATCGCTGGACGGGCTCCCGCTCGCGAAGCGCTGGGTTCACCGCCCGGGCGAGGGCGCGCCCTTCACGTGGCGCGACGAGCGCGTGCCTCTTCCCGACAGCCTCCGCACGGGCGCCTATCTTCTGGTGGCGCGCTCCGGTGGGCTCGACCGGCGCGCCATCTTCTTCGTCACCGATCTCGGCATCCTCGTGAAACGCTCGCTCCGGCACACGCTGGTCTGGGCGGCCACCCTCCGGCGCGGAACGCCGGTCGGAGACGTCTCGATCTACGTCGTGCCGCCCGCTTCCGCGCCGGGCGTGGTGCCGGGGCGCGTGCCCGGATTCCGGGTGCTGCCCGGCCGCTTCACCAAGGGCGGGCTCTCCGGCCAGGGGTGGAGCGGCGCTTTGCGAGCGATCGGGGGCGCGCCCCAGGGCCGCTCCGATTCGCGCGGCGTGGCCGCGTTCGGCGCCGGCGGCGCTCCCGACCAGGCGCGCATCGTCGCGGTGAGCGCGGAGCATGGCATCGCGGTCGCCGAGTCGCCGCTCGCGCAGGCGGCGCGCGAAGGAGGAGACCGCGTCTACCTCTACACCGAGCGGCCGATCTACCGGCCCGGACAGACCGTCTTCTGGAAGCTCTTCGCGCGCCGCGGCGCCGACAGCGCCTACGCGCTTCCGCGCGCGGGAGCCAAGGCGCAGATGGCCGTGATCGGTCCGGACGGCGCGAGCCGCGCCGTGGCCTCCGACTCGCTGTCTTCGTCGGGATCGGCCGACGGCTCGTTCGTCGTGCCCGCCGATGCGCCCCTGGGGGATTGGCGGGTGGCGGCGACCGTGGGGGCGGCGACGGCGGGAGCGGGATTCGCCGTGCAGGAATACCGCAAGCCCGAATTCCGCGTGGAGGTGACGCCCGACCGCGAGGTCTATCTGAACGGGGACGAGATCCGGTTCATCGCCTCGGCGCGCTACTTCTTCGGCGCGCCGGTGTTCGGCGCCGTCGTGCGCTACAACCTCTTCGAGACGCGCCTCTCGGAGGCGCCGGCGGAGGAGGAGGGGGAGGATGAGGACGAGGCGGTGACG
>DATJEJ010000228.1:0-13942 GCA_035496795.1 Candidatus Omnitrophota bacterium | reverse complement strand
GGCGACAGTTGTCTCCGATTTCACCGCCGCTAGCGGCGGTAAAAAGTTGGGCGGGGCTGGGGGCTCGAACATGTCCTCTCTCCGATCGAGCGCGACCGTCTTCGGAAGGGGAAGTGCGACGGCTCGAATGGATGCGAGTGGTGGAACGCTCGCGGCCTGGGGAAAGCGCGACGCGAGCCACTCTTGAGCCTCGGCTTTGCTCAGTCCTCCGACGGCACGAAGCAACTCGTTGATGTTCCCGGGCGTGAGATGGGGGGCGATCAGGCAAACGGCCGTGAGATGAATCCGGCCCTCCGCTACGGCCTGAAACAGAACCGGAAATCGCCGTGCAGCCCGCGCGGCTTGAATGCGTCTCCAGGCGGCGCCCTCCGCAAAGCGCAGCTCGCGGAGACAGTACGTGAACATGGAAGAGAACCCTGCCGGCGCGTAGAGCCTGCGTGCGTCCACCTCCCCAAGGTGGGCCAGAAGAGCCGCGGTCAGCTGAGCGTTCCGCGCGAGAATGATTCGCAGATTCTGAAGCAGCACGGCATCGCTGAGGTGCGTCAACGAATAGGAATTCATGCAAACACCTGTTTGCGGGGAGGTCAGGCTCTCTCGGTGTCGTGCCGTTGGGGGCGCTTGGCTTAGCGCAAGGCGACGCAGGGGACCGGTCGGTGAAGTAACAAGTTTCGGTCCAGGATGCGAAAGCGTGGTCGAAGGCTTCAGGAGTACAGCGCGGATCCGCTACCGACAGCTAGATATCGTGCGGCATGTACCCTACGGGGCTCTGATAGTAGTAATCCGACGGGTAGTGCAGGAAGTTGGACACCCGGCTCATGTACAGACAGGCGAAATCCTTGAGCTGGTGGCCGAAGCGGCTCGACTCGTTGCCTTCGCGGAACAGCGATCCCCAGCGGGAATTGTAGGCGCGGTCGATCTTCAATCGGATGGCGTCGATCTCGCTCTGAAGCTCGACGCTGTGCCGCTCCAGCGCCGCGACCTGCTCGGGAATCTCCGCGATCCGGCCGCCCAGCTCGTGGCGACGGCTTGGATCGTTGCCGTTCTCGCTCAGCACCAGGGTCAGCCGCCGGAGCTCCCGGCCCAGCACGGCCTTCTCGATCTCGCTCTGGTGCCTCTCGGCCGATAATCGCGCGAGCCGCTCGAACTCCTTCGCGTGCTCGGCGGTCACGGTGATCTCGCGATCCAGCTCGGGCACGAGCATCGCGGTCCGCCAGCCGCGCGCGCGCTTCGACTGCAAAATATCCCCGTAGGTGTGGTCGCCGAAATAGAGCACGTGCTCGGCGGTGGCGCCGAGCGTGCGCTCGAGCCACATCGCATCCCCGCGTCGGACCACGGAGCACGCGATCCGGGAGCCCTTGACCTCGGGGATCGGCTCGGCCGCCTCCGTCTCCGTGAAGAACGCGGGCTTCCGCGACTCGACGACCACCGCATGGAAGAGGTCGGTCCAGTGCTCCGGCGCCCCGCGCCCCTTCATCAAGATATGGCGCAGCAGCGTGTCGGCGTAGCTCCATTCGCTGTTCGTGACCAGGAAGAGCTTCTTGCCCGTGCGGCGGAACTCCTCGAGCACGGTGCGCAGCTCGGGGTCCAGGCGGATGTAGCGATCGAGGTCGTTCGTGATCACGTTCTTCAAGCTGCCGTCGCGGTGCGCCTCGTCGATCATCTCGCGCACGTCGCGATAGAGCGCCTCGTAGTCGAGCGTCGTTCCCGGGCGCCGCCGCTCCAGCAGGTCGATCAGGCACAGGTACAGGTACACCTCGGGCAGATGAAAGAGCGTGTCCACCGAGACGTAGTTCTCGTGTCCGAGACGGATGCGCGACGTTCGATAGGCTCGGCGGCGCTCCTCGGAACGGAGCGGCATCAGGCCGTGCGAGCCGCGGGTGACCAGGTTGAAGTAGTCCATCTTCAGCAGATTGCCGCGCTTCCGGTCCACCACGAGGCCCCGGATCACAAAGTTCGGGTCGTACTTGAGGTCGCGGATCTCCGGGGGATAGCCCTTGTTCGCGACCAGCTTCTCCTTCGTGAGGTCGAACGCCAGCTCCTCGACGCTCGTCGGGTCGTAGTGGGCGAGGGTGTGGTCCAGGTCGAAGCCGATGGCGCGGATCTGCGTCATGCGCAGATTCCGGTTCACGAAGACGCGGTGTCGTCGTGGGATCCGGTGCTCGCGATAGCGGAGCGCGCGCGCGGACGGCTCGTGCGCAGCGCCGGGATGCGCGTGATGGGCCGCCGCCGTCGCGGGCGTCGCGGGCGACGCATGGGGCTTGGCCGGCGGGGCGAGCGGGGCGGGCGCCACGGGCCCAACCGCGGGTCTCGCCGGCGGCGCTTCGGTCTCGGGCACGGCCCCCGCGGGGGCGACGCCGGCCGGCATGGCATCGGGCGCTTCGGCGGGTCGCGAGGTCGCGGGCGGCGCGGGGGAACCGGTCGCTCCGCCACGCACCTTCTTCAAGTCACTCATTTCGCGGATTGTAGGCTCTGGAGGCGCTTCGGGCCAGCCGCCATTCGGCGGGGGTTCGCCGCGTCGTCGGCCGGCCGCCATTCCTTGACGGCATCACGGCCCGTCCGTACTCTGCCCGGGTGAATCTTTGCCTCTACGAAGACCCGGATGTCTCGGCATTCGGTCCCCACGTGCTCCTCCGTCCCGTATTCGCGCTCCGATGCGGCGCCTTCACCCTCATCGAGAAGCTCGTGCGCGCCTTTCCCGAGGCGCCCCTTCATCTCATGGTGCGCACCGAGATCGAGGAGGTGACGCGCGCGCTCTATCCCACCGCGTCGATCGGAGAACCCCCCGCCGAAGAGACGCTCTTCGTGAACGCGCGGCTCTGCATGACCGACGACGAGGTGCTCCATTTCCTCGCCGCGTCTCCAACCGAGGCGTCCTACATGTCGGGCGGCACCCTTTTCGCCGCCAAGGTATCGGCGCCCCGCATCGCGCACGCGGCCCGGCACCTTCGCGCCGGCGAGCCGGAGCGCGCGTTCGAAGAGATCCGGATGCCCGCCGAGGTGAACGCCTTCCTCGCGCGCTCGGCGGCGGACCTCATCCGATGGAGCCCGCGCCAGATCGTGCAGGACTTCCGGTATGCCTTCCAGCCGGAGACCGTCCGGGGGAAGATCGACGAGGGCGTGCACCTTCTGGAGCCGCGGGCGATCCACGTGGCGCGCGGCGCGCGCGTGATGGCGGGGGCGGTGCTGAACGCGGAGGAGGGACCGATCCTCATCCAGGAGAACGCCGTGATCGAGCCGCTCGCCTACGTGGAGGGTCCCGCCGTGATCGGCGAGCGCTCCCGGATCAAGGCGGGCGCGCAGATTCGCGGCGGCACCTCGATCGGACCGGTCTGCAAGATCGGGGGCGAGGTGGAGGCGTCGGTGTTCCAGGGGTACGCGAACAAACAGCACGACGGCTTCGTGGGACATTCCTTCGTCGGAGAATGGGTGAACCTGGGCGCGGGCACGATCACCAGCGATCTCAAGAACAACTACTCCACCGTGCGCACCTTCCGGAGCGCGGCCGACTGGATCGAGCGCCGGGGCGAGGACTCGGGGCAGCGGCTGCTGGGGCTCACGGTCGGCGACTATACGAAGACGGGCATCGGCGCCACCTTCCCGACCGGCGCCGTCGTCGGCGTCGGGTGCAACGTCTACGGCACCGCGCTCATGCCGACGTACGTTCCCTCGTTCGCCTGGGGCGAGCCGGGCCGCCTGGTCGAGCACGCCATCGACGCCATGATCGAGACCGCCGCGCGCGCCATGGAGCGCCGGCAGGTGGAGCTCTCGGTGCCGCTCGACTCGCGCATCCGCCAGGCGTTCGACGACACGCGGGAGGACCGGGCGCGCTTCCTGGAAGCGCAACACCGCGAGCCGGCGGGGAGCGCCAAGCCGTGAGCGGGCGCTGGCAGGAGCCGCGCCAGTTCGTGCTGGGCGGGCCGCTGACCCCCGCGGTCAAGACCCTCCTGATCGCGAACGTCGTCGTGTTCCTCTTCCAGTACGTGGCGCAGGGACTGGCGCAGGTGCGGATCGACCGGATCTTCGGCCTGGTTCCCTACGACGTGACGCACCACCTGTTCCTCTGGCAGCTGGTCACGTACATGTTTCTCCACGGCGGGATCTGGCACATCGGGTTCAACATGCTCGCGCTCTGGATGTTCGGCACCGAGCTGGAGTCGCTGTGGGGGACCAGCCGCTTCACCCGCTTCTACTTCATCACCGGGATCGGCGCCGCGATCTGTTCGACCCTGGCGCAGTGGAACTCCTTCATCCCGACGATCGGAGCCTCGGGGGCGATCTACGGACTGCTCGCCGCGTACGGGATCCTGTTTCCGGACCGCACGATCCTTCTCTACTTCGTCATTCCGATCAAGGCGAAGTACTTCGTCATTCTCATGGGGCTGCTCGCCTTCTGGTCGAGCGTGACCGCGAGCGGGAGCGGCGTGGCCCACATCGCCCACCTGGGCGGGATGCTATTCGGCTGGCTCTATCTGCGCTATGGCTGGGGAGAGCGGCGGGTGCGCGTCGGCTTTCGGATGCCCGACCTGCGCGGGTGGCGCGAGCGGCGCCGCCAGGAGAAGCTGAAGAAGAAGTTCAAGGTCTACTACAAGGACACCCGCGGCGAGGACGACGAGGAGTAGCCCTTTCGCGACCCGAGCCGCGCGCGCGGGGCGTCGCACGCCACGCGCGCCCCGGCGCCGACGCTACGCGCGCCCCGACCGCAACGCCGCCATCACCTCGTCGAGCACCGCCCGCGGCGGACGCACCTGTTCCAGCGTGAGCGACGCGAGGGGCGCGTCCACCAGCGCCAGATCCTTGTCCAGCGCGGCCTCGTTCGCGTTCACGTAGAGCAGCCCCGTCACGAACTTTCCCTCCTCGCGCCCCCGGTTCAGCGTCGCGAGCGCCCGGCCCGGGTCGTAGGGGTCGTAGTCCTCGCCCAGCTTCTTCAGCACCACGCGGGAGCCGTCGTGCAGCTTCACCTCGCGCGACTCGCCCGGCGCGTAGTCCACCTCGATGTTCTCGAAGTGGGGGACGTAGGTCACGTCGTGGAGCGGGGCGTCGTGCTCCTTGACCGCCGTGTAGGAGCGGGTCGACCCCTCGTGCGCGTTGAACGTCACGCAGGGGGAGATCACGTCCACGACGGCGGTGCCGCGGTGGCTCAGCGCCGCTTTCAGGATGGGGCGAAGCTGCTTGGGATCGCCCGAGAAGGAGCGCGCCACGAAGCCGCATCCCAGCTGGATCGCGATGGCGCAGAGGTCGATCGGCATCAGCTCGTTCACGGCGCCCGACTTGGCGCGGCTTCCCACGTCGGCGGTCGCCGAGAACTGGCCCTTGGTCAGCCCGTAGACGCCGTTGTTCTCGATGATGTAGGCGACCGGCACGTTCCGCCGCACCAGGTGGCAGAACTGGCCGAGGCCGATGGAGGCGGTGTCGCCGTCGCCCGAGACGCCGAGCACCGTGAGCTCGCGGTTGGCGAGGAACGCGCCCGTGGCGACGGAGGGCATGCGCCCATGCACGGCGTTGAAGGCGTGCGAGCGGCCGATGAAATAGGCCGGCGTCTTGCTGGAACAGCCGATGCCCGACATCTTCGCCACGCGGTGCGGTTCCAGCCCCAGCTCGAAGGCGGCCTGGACGATGCTCCCCGTGATCGCGTCGTGGCCGCAGCCGGGGCACAGGGTGGACTTGGATCCCTTGTAGTCGGCCGCGGTGAGGCCGATCCGGTTCTTCGGAACCGCCGGTGCTCCCGCCGCGGATCCGCTGCCCGCCGGGCCGCCGCCGTTCGACTTCGGAACGTTCGCGCCGTCGCTCATCGGACCCCCACCTCCTCCCGCTCGCCGATACGGATCTTCTCCACCACGGTGCTCGCCGCGAGCGGAAGCCCGTCGTAGTGCAGCACCGACCGGAGCCGCGCCCCGCGCTCCGGGTACTCCATGCGCAGCAGCGCCGCCATCTGCCCGTCGCGGTTCTGCTCCACGACGTAGATCCGCTCGTGACGCGCGAGAAACGCCTCCACCTCCGCCGTGAAGGGATAGGCCTGGACGCGGAGCGAGGAGGTCTTCACCCCGTCGGCCAGGAGCCGCTCCCGAGCCTCCTCCACGGCCCAGCGCGACGAGCCATAGGCGACGACGGCGAGCTCCGCCCCCGGCACCTCGTCCACGACCGGCTTCGGCACCCACGTCCGCGCCGTCTCCCACTTCCGGGCCAGCCGGTCCATCACGCGCGGATAGGCCTCGCTGGATTCGGTGTAGCGCGCCGTCTCGTCGTGCCCCGAGCCGCGCGTGAAATAGGCCGCCAGAGCGTGCTTCGTCCCCGGGATCGTCCGGTAGGGGATGCCGTCGCCGTCCACGTCGCGGTAGCGCTCGAATTTCCCGATCCGCTCGAGATCCTCGGCCGAGAGCACCTTGCCGCGGTCCCACGGCTTGTCGGGATAGGGGAAGGGGTCGGCCATCCAGACGTTCATGCCGAGGTCGAGGTCGGAGAGGACGAACACCGGGGTCTGGAGCCGCTCGGCGAGGTCGAAGGCGCGCATCCCGTAGTCGAAGCAGTCGTCCACCGACGAGGGGAAGAGCATCACCTGCCGGGTGTCGCCGTGCGAGAGGAACGCCACGCTCAGGAGGTCGGCCTGCGAGGTGCGCGTCGGCAACCCCGTGCTGGGGCCGATCCGCTGGATGTCCCAGATCACGGCCGGGATCTCGGCGTAGTACGCATAGCCGGTGAACTCGGTCATGAGCGAGAGGCCGGGGCCGGAGGTGGTGGTCATCGCGCGCGCGCCGGCCCAGGAGGCGCCGAGCACCATGCCGATCGCGGAGATCTCGTCTTCGGCCTGCACGATGGCGTACGTGCCCTGTCCCGTCTTCGGGTCGCGGCGGTAGCGTTCGAGGTAGCCGGAGAGCGCCTCGGCCAGGCTGGAGGAGGGCGTGATGGGATACCAGGAGACGAACGTCACCCCGCCGAACATCGCGCCGAGCGCGGCCGCCTGATTTCCCTCGATGAGGATCTTGCCGGCGGTCTTGTCGCGGCGCTCCACGCGGAAGGGCGCCGGCGGCAGGTGGGCCGCCGCGTAGTCGAACCCGGCGTCCACGGCGGCGCGGTTCATCGCGAGCGCTTTCGGCTTCCGGCCCAGCTGCGCCTCCAGCGCGCGTTCGACCTCGGCGCGGTCGATGCCCAGGAGCTGCGCGAGCACCCCCACGTAGATCATGTTCACGACCAGCCGTCGCAGCTTGGCGTCGGGCACGAGCGGCTGCGCCATGGCGTCGAAGGGGATCGTGTGGATGGTGGCCCCCTCGGGCGCCTTGGGCGCGGGCAGCCCCTGGTTCATGACGATGACGCTGCCCGGGCCCATGGCGGCGATGTCGGGGACCGAGGTCTCGGGGTTCATGGCCACGAGCACGTCGTTCCGGGTCTCGCGCGCGAGATGCCCCCCTTCGTTCACCCGGATGGTGAACCAGGTGGGGAGGCCGGCGATGTTGGACGGGAACAGGTTCTTTCCGGAGACCGGAACTCCCATCTGGAAGATGGCCCGGAGAAGCGTGGTGTTGGCGGTCTGGCTTCCGGAGCCGTTCACGGTGGCCACGTGAACGTTGAAGTCGTTGACCCCGTGGGACAAGGCGTTGGGCACTGCGGTTCCTTTCGATTCGATTGTTCGCGTCGGGCGGGCCGCTCGGAGCATCTCATTCTCGGATGCTTCGGACGGCCGGTCAAGGCGCATGAGGGAGCGCGCTGCGAGCCCGCCCGGAGCCTGAACTCACGACGCTGATTCCTTTTGGACGCGGAGCACCGCGGCAGCGATTCGTCGCCCGCCGGGCGGAAAAGGCCTCCTTGACCCCCGCCGCAGCGCCGTCAAGAATGGAGCCCATGAGCCGACAGACCCTGCCCGAGCCCTACCTGACCCTGGACGACGACGCGATCGCCGAGCGGATCGTGGACGCCAAGAAGGCGCTCGGATCCCGTCTCGTGATCCTGGGGCACCACTACCAGCGGGACGACGTGATCCGCCACGCCGACGTCACGGGGGACTCGTTCAAGCTGGCCCGTCTGGGCGCCGAGCGTACCGATGCCGAATACGTCGTGTTCTGCGGCGTTCATTTCATGGCCGAGAGCGCGGATATCCTGCGCGCCCCCCACCAGACGGTGATCCTGCCCGACCTGAACGCGGGCTGTTCGATGGCCGACATGGCGCCGACCGAGGACGTGCTGGAAGCGGGCGCGACGCTGGAGCGGCTCGGCGTGACCGACGTGACGCCGGTGACGTACATGAACTCGACGGCCGACATCAAGGCGTTCTGCGGCGAGCGCGGAGGCGCGGTCTGCACGTCCTCGAACGCGCGCGCCGTGTTCGAGTGGGCGTTCCGCCGCCGCGAGAAGGTCTTCTTCCTGCCCGACGAGCACCTGGGACGAAACACCGCCATGGCGATGGGAATCCCTCCCGCGGCCATCGTCGTCTGGGATCCGATGAAAGAGCAGGGTGGGCTGACCGCGGAAGCCATCGAGGGCGCCAAGGCCATCCTCTGGAAGGGGTGCTGCTCCGTGCACACCAAGTTCCAGCGCCGGCACGTGGACGAGCGCCGCGCCGAGGATCCGGGCGTCCGGATCCTGGTCCACCCCGAGGTGCCGCACGAAGTCGCGGAAGCGGCGGACGTCGTCGGCTCCACGGAGACGATCATCCGCACGCTGCGCGAGGCCCCGGCGGGCAGCCGCTGGGCGGTCGGGACCGAGTACAACCTGGTGCGCCGGATGGCTCAGGCGATGCCCGACAAGAAGATCGTCATTCTGTCCCAAGACTTCTGCATCTGCGCTACCATGTACCGGATCTCTCCGCAGAATCTGTTGTGGGCGCTGGAGCGCCTGGTCGCGGGCGAGGTCGTGAACCCGATCCGCGTTCCCGAGCCCACGCGCACCTGGGCGAAAGCCGCTCTCGACCGCATGCTCCAGGTCACCTGAGCCACCCGGAGGAGAACGATGGCATACGTGATCGTGAAGGATATCTGTGAAGGCGAAAGCTCCTGCGTCGACGTCTGCCCCGTGGACTGCATCAAGAAGGGCGAAGGGGAGAACGGCAAGGGCACGACCTGGTTCTTCGTCGTGGCCGAAGACTGCGTGAGCTGCAACGCCTGCCTGGAGGCCTGCCCCGTCGAGGGAGCCATCCTTCCGGACTAGTCCGCCCGTCCCGCCTCTCGATCCCCGCATCTCCATTCGTCTCAAGATTCAGCCGCGCCGGACCGATATCTAGGACCGCGTGCCCCGCGGCCTTGCTCCGCGCGGGCCGGCCGCCCTGTTCCACCCCGGGAGTCTGTCCGCATGGATTGCGCCGAGGCCAAGTTACAGATCGAGTCCTACGTCGCCGGCGAGATCGCGGACGACCGGAAGGGACCGCTGGAAGAGCACCTGGCCGCGTGCGCCGAGTGCCGCCTGGACAGCGAGCTGACCCGCGCCTCCAAGAACCAGCCGGCCGAGCCCGATCCCAACGCCTCCCCCGCGGCATTCGTGGACTCGATCCGTCCCGACGGGGGTCAATCGGGCCCCGCCTCCGGGGCGGGCGAACGCCCGGCCGGATCGACGCAGGCGGCGGACGGCAGCTGGACCCTCGAGTCCATCTTTGGCGCTGGGGGGAGCGAGGGGAAGACTCCGGGCGAGGCCGCAGCCCGACCCTCGCCGCCGCCCGCCGTTTCGGCCGAATCGGTCTTCGCGGACGAAGGCGAGAGCCCTCGATCCGCTCTCGCCGAGCGCGCGGCCGCCGCGGCAGCGCCGCTGCCCGAGCCCGATCTGCCCTCGATCCTGTCCGGCGGCACCGGCACCGACGTTTCCGACGAGTCGCCCGCCTCGGACGCGCCCACGTGGGATTTCGAGCCCACCGACGTCAAGGGCAGCGCCAAGCCTCCCGAGGGGAGTCTCTTCTTCGCGGAGGAGGCGCTCACGCGCACCGGAGCCAGGAAGAAACCGGGCGTTCCGAAGGTCGTTCTCTGGGGAGCGGGAGGCCTGGTCGGCGTGGCGCTCCTGGCGCTCTCGATCTGGATCGCGATGACGGTTCGGAAGCCTTTGCCCGAGGCGGTCAGCGACCGGCATCCGATGCGCGCCGGCACCGGCCCGGCCGCTCCCGGAACCGACACGGCGGTCACCCCGGCTCCGGCCACTCCGGCGAATCCGGTCACGGTCGACGATCCGGCTTCCCCCTCGAGTCCCGCACCGGTGAGCGCTGCGCCCGCGGGACGCTCGAGCGCGCCGTCCGAAGCGCAGGCGCCGAACGCCCCGGACGCCAATCCCGCCGCGAGCGCACCGCCGCGCGGCGAGAACGCCGCGCCGCCGGCGCCGAAGACGCTCGCGGTCGCGCCTCCTTTGGAAACTCCCCGTGCGGCCTCGTCCACTCCGACGCATAAGCCGGCTCCCTCCGGGGAGGCGGCCACGCGGACCGCTTCGAAGCCTCCCGCGACGACGAAGCCGGCGGCCGCCAAGCCCGCACCTTCGAAGCTCGCGCCCGCGGCTCCCAAGCGCGAGACCTCGAAGCCCTGGCCGGCGGCTCCGGTGATCGATTCGGGAGATGAGGAAGAGGAGGTCGTCACGCCTCCGCACGCGCCGAAGCCCGCCGCTCCGGCGACGCCGTCCACCGCCTCGAGCACGAGCCCGGCCCCCGGCGCCACCACGCCCGCGCCGTCCGCGGAGTCGACCCCGCCCCCGTCCGCTCCCGCCGACGTGGTCGAGCGGCCGATCGACCGGCTGCATCTCGCGACGCTGAACGCGGAGCAGAACGCCGACCTCGCCGCGCTCCGGAAGCTGCGCGATACCTGGCGCGCGTTCGTGAAGACCAGCATCGGCCCCGACCGCTCGCGCGCCAAGCGGGAGCTGGCCGACTGCCTCTGGGCCGTCCAGACCCTCACCACGAAGTTCTCCGACCAGAAGGAAGCGCTCGCCGCCTACCGCGACTTCGTGCTGAACGCGCCGGCCGGCGGGGCGGACGCGCGCACCGTGGCGCGCATGCGCCAGCTGGAAGACGCCGTCGCCGAGTCGCACTGAGCGTCCCCGCTTCGGCTTCGACCCCTTCGATTGACGGCTGTCCGGCTCGGCCCGTAGGCTCGTAGGTCGTGGAACCGTGGTGGCGCAAACGTCCTGAGTGGTCCCGGCCGGCCTGGCTCAAAGCTCCGAGCGGCCCGCCGTCTCGCCCATCGTGGCTCAAGCTCCCGCGCCCGTCCTGGCTTCCCAAGGGCCACGCCCGCTGGCTGATCTTCCTCCTCATCGTCGCCTTCGGATTCGTCGCCTACGACTGGTTCCGGCTCTCGGCCATCGGCTCGTCCCAGTACGCGGGGAAGGGATGGACCTTCCCGACGCGCGTCTACGCCGATTGGAGGGAATACCGCGTCGGCGATCCGCTCGACACGCCGACGCTGCAGTCGGCACTGGACCGCGCGCGTTACCGGCGCGTCTGGGCCCGGCCGACCGACTACGGCCAGTATCGGATCCGCGGCACCTTCTTCGAGATCCGCCTTCGTCCCTTCCGCTATCCGGATTTCGCGGAGACCGGAACCGAGGTCCTGGCGGACGTGCGGAACGGGCGGCTGGTGTCGCTGGCGCAGGGATTCCAGGAACCCCACGGGCGCGGCATCCTCCGCATCGACCCCGAGCTGCTCGGCGAGTTCTCCAACGCCTCGCGCGAGCGGCGGAGCTACGTCCCGATCGGAGAGATCCCCCGTCACGTCGTGCTGGCCGTGGTCGCGAGCGAGGACCGGCGTTTCTTCCGTCACTGGGGCCTCGACCTGATCGGCGTCTTCCGCGCCACGCTCCGCAACATGAGGGCCGGATCGGTGGTCGAGGGGGGGAGCACGATCAACCAGCAGCTCGCCAAGAACCTCTTCCTCTCGCAGGAGCGCAACATCTTCCGGAAGTTCCACGAGGCGCTGCTCGCACTCCTGATCGAGATTCGCTATCCCAAAGAGAAGATCCTCGAGCTCTACCTGAACCAGATCTACCTGGGCCAGCGGGGGAGCTGGAGCGTCTGCGGGGTCGAGGAGGCGTCGCTCTTCTACTTCAACAAGCACGCCAAGGAGCTGACCCTGCCCGAGGGGGCGATGCTCGCCGGGATCATCCCCGCTCCGAACCGCCTCTCGCCCTACCGCGACCGCGGCGCCGCGCTGGGGCGGCGCGACCAGGTGCTCGCCGACATGGTCGATTGCGGCTGGATCTCCAAGGAAGACGCGCGACGCTACCGCCGCATGCCGATGCGCTTCGGCGCGAACCCGCCGCCCACCACGAAGGCGCCGTACTTCGTCGACTACGTGCGGGAGATCCTCTCCAAGGACATCCCGCCGCTGGATCTGAGCGCGCGCGGCTATTCCATCTTCACCACGATCGATCCCGAAGTGCAGGAGAGCGCCGAGCGCGCGGTGAAGGACGGCGCCCGCGAAGCCGACTGGCGATCGGGACGCGGCGGCGCCGACAAAGATCCCGCCCAGGCCGCGCTGGTCGCGATCGATCCCTCCGACGGCTACCTGCGCGCGATGGTCGGGGGCCGGAGCTACGCCGAGTCGCCCTACAACCGCGCGGTGGACTCGCGCCGGCAGCCCGGGTCCGCGTTCAAGCCCTTCGTCTACGTGGCCGCGCTCGACTCTCCGTATCAGGGGCGCCGGCCGCCGCTGACGGCCGCCACGATGCTCGAGGACATGCCCGACACCTTCATGACGCCGCAGGGGCCCTGGGCCCCGCACAACTACGAGAACTCGTACGAAGGGCACGTGACCGCCGCTCGCGCGCTGGCGCGCTCGCTGAACGCGGCCACGGTCCACCTGGCGGAGATGGTGGGGATCCCGAACGTGGCCCGCACGGCGCACGTGCTGGGAATCCAGAGCCGGCTCCGCGAGGTGGCCTCGCTCTCCCTGGGCACGAGCGAGGTGACGCCGATGGAGCTGACGACGGCCTATGCGGCGCTCGCCAACGGCGGGGTCTGGATCCGGCCGGTCGCGGTGCGCGCCGTGCTCGACCGCGCGGGCGACGAGGTCTGGTCGCCGAAGAAGGAGATGCGCCGCGTGCTCCGGCCCGAGACGGCCTACATGGCGACGATCATGCTGGAGGGCCCGGTCATCTATGGCACGGCGGCGGGGATCCGCTCGCAGTACGGCTTCACGAGGCCCGCGGCGGGGAAGACGGGGACCACGGACGATGAAAACGACGCCTGGTTCATGGGCTATACGCCGCAGCTCGTGGCCGGCGTGTGGGTGGGCTGCGACCACAACCGGAAGCTCGGGCTGACCGGCACGCAGGCGGCGGTGCCGATCTGGGTCCGCTTCATGGAAGAGGCGCACCGCCATCTCCCGGTGCGCGACTTCGCCGCGCCGCCGGGCGTCGTCGAGGTCTGGATCGACGCGCAGACCGGCTATCGCGCGGGGCCCGACTGTCCGCGCGTCATGCGCGTGGCGTTCGCGTCGGGGACCGAGCCGCGCACCGTCTGCCCCGCCTTCCACGCGCCGTCGCTCTTCCAGGAAGGGGATTCGACCGGCACCTTCGATCACGGCGACGATCTGGAGCAGCGTCCCTCGGACAACGAGGTTCAGCCCGACGACGAGCCGCCGTTCGATCAAAGCGTGCCGGATCGTCCTCCTCCCGACGATCCCAACTCTCCCGATCCGCGAGGTCGCTGACCGCCCCGCACGCCCCCGCGAAAATGCCGCCCGCGCGTCCCGCGTCGCGTATACTGCGGTCGTGGATCGTGCCCCCGACGGATTCCCCGCGACGCCTCCGGTGCGCGCATGAGCGCGCCCTTCGTCCACCTCCATAACCACAGCGACTACTCGCTCCTCGACGGAGCCTGCCGGCTCGACCGCCTGATCGACCGCGCGAAGAAGCTCGGCATGCCGGCGCTCGCGCTCACGGATCACGGCAATCTCTTCGGCGCGGTCGAGTTCTACGGGATGGCCAAGGCCGCCGGCGTGAAGCCGATCATCGGCTGCGAGGTCTACGTGGCGCACGGCGCGCGCGGCGA